>JADFPZ010000093.1 GCA_022562075.1 Candidatus Zixiibacteriota bacterium
GTCCACCAGGGTGGGCGCCGCGTTGGTGCCCACGTCAATGGTGTGGAAGGTCTCCTCTCCGGCGCGGGTTTTCCTGTCCTGGCCGGAAATGGATTCGTTCAGCAAACGCCATCGGGGGGCCTTTTTCGATCCCTGGTTCTCGAAATACATCACGCGGCCATCCCCCCGCCCGATGAACAGGTCCAGGTCGCCGTCCCCGTCCATGTCCCCCAGCGCCGGCTTGGCGCGGTCGAAACGCGCCGCGAAAAGCAGGCTCTCCTTTCCGTCCAGCTTGCCGTAATACAGCCGCTTCCAGGTATGGACAACGTCTCGCGGCGGCGCCGCCAGGGCCGGAAGACCGGCCAATAACAGCCCCAAAACAATCACCGGGATCATCCACAGGGTCACTACCGGTGTCATTACCGCAAGCCGGTAAAACCTCTCCCCCAGGGCCTGCGGAAACCCTCGGCTTGAAAGCCGCGTTTTCAGCAGCGTCAACGGCCGTCTTTGTCAGCAGGCCGCGTGCCTCGAGTGCGGCTGTATCTTTGACGGTCTCCCTCACAACATCCTCCACCATCTGGAGCGTTATCGTCGGGATCTTGCGCGTTCTGGCTTTCTTCTCAATTTGAGCCTTCGATCGACGTCGCTGATATCCGTCCGGGACCGAGTAGATCAGCTTTCGGGCCTGGTCGGTCCACCGCAGCTTGACCTTGTCGAACGTCTCCTCCTCGACTACTCCTCCTTCCGCCGATACGATCTTCTCGATGGCCTCTTTGTGCTTCAAATCAACATCCAACGGAAGGTCAAGATCATAGTTCTCATTGTCCATTTCATTGATTCCTTCGTAGATGTCATCGAAGTGCTGTTTGCAGGCTTTCTTGATCACCGTCTTGAGGGCCATTTCCTTGGGCCATGCCTGCCAGATGTAGTCTGTTCTGGCGACCTTGCGGTGCTTCTCAATATCTTCTTTGGAAAGGAGGATTGTTCCAGTCTTCCATTTCGGTAAAGTCAATTCCGAAATGCACGGCATGAAAATATTCGTGCGCCGCTGTAACCCTGACAGCATCAAGCGGCCGGCTGTTATAAGTAGAAAAGCTCGACTCTTGATAATCATTATCTATTTCAATAAATGACGTTGCTCGAAGCGACCCTATTGAGTCGAATTGCGTAGAGTCGGGATAGGTCAGGCCGAAAACTGTTCCTCCCAGATTTGTCAAATAGACATCGTATAAACTGTCAACTCCCTGGGCATAGCCTCCGTCCGATGGCGGCAAGGGATAGCCGAGTGTGTTTATAATATGAACATAGACCGAATCAAAAACCCGGGCTACACCGATCACATAATTAGGAACTCCTCCGGTTGTAATATTTGATTGATACACAGCATGAGAGCCGACGCGAGTAAAGTGAATTTTGAAAAACCCGCCCGGGCTGTCGTAGGTTTCGTCGGTCTCGGTCGGACGATCGAGCAATGTCAGGCTATGGCGGGAAATCAGCTCTTTGTCAAATTGGTCAAATGCCATCGCGAAGGCCCCAACAGTTGGCGTGCCGCACTTAAGCGGCAGCATCTCTTCACTGAAATCCATTTGCGATAGCGCTTCAGAAGAAACATTATCCCTGCCATGTACTATCAGCTGATAGTATCCAATTAATTCTAACTGTTTCTCCAGTTCGGACTTCTCTTCTGCGGAAATAGCATTGAGTGATAGTGTCAGTAATATAAATAAGGCAACAGTTGTTGTTTTCAATTTTCCGTTCCGTTTCTTTTGGTATGTGATAAAAGTTCAGCAAATAATTCGTAAGGAACTTTTTGAGAACCAATCCTCTGATTTCTGCCCGAACGTCCGTGAAAATCTGACCCGCCGGTAGTGCACAAACCTAACTCTTTGGCTTGTTGTCTGAGCTTATCTCTGAGTGCCAGCGAATGCTCAGGATGTAACACCTCAACACCGTCAAGTCCCATCTCTGCCAGTTCATCAATCACCAGATGAGCATCATTTATTCCGGGATGCGCGAGTACCGCGACTCCGCCAGCCTGGTGCACCAGTTCAAAAGCAGCGGCAGGTTCAAAATTTTCTTTCGGAACATAGGCCGGCCCAGCTGTGCCAATATACTTTTGAAAAGCTTCTTCGTACCTGGCAATCGCACCAGATTTTAAGATGGCCTCGGCCACATGCGGACGGCCAATGACAGCATTACCCGCGCACTCTTTGACATCATCGTAGCTAATATTGACCCCTAAACCAACGAGTTTTCTTACCATTTCTTCTCCGCGGCGGCTTCGTGCCTGCTGAAACTCTACCAGAGTATTCTTAAATTCAAAATAGTCCGGATCGAAGGCATACGCAAGTATATGTAAGTCCTGTTCGTGGTAGTTGGCGCTAAGTTCTGCGCCGGAAATCAATTGCGGGTCTGTTTCGTTCAGCATCACTTTGATATCAAGATATCCCTGAAAAGTATCATGGTCGGTCACCGAAAAAGCTGCAATATCTGCGCTTCTCACCGACTCAAGAAGTTCCGCAGGAGTGAGCATGCCGTCCGAGCAAGTAGTATGCATATGTAAATCCACATATTTGTTCATAATTTTTGCATTTTCATTTGGCTGAGATTGTCACTCCTTCTAAACCAACAAGTTTCATCCTCTGTTCTAAGAGAATGTCACGGACATCCTGCTTAAGCCTTAGATAAAATGCGCCGGAATCCAATAATGCTTCGGACGGTGCCAGACCAACTATTTCTGACGATTCAACTTCAACTCCGTAGCGCGATGCCTCTGACTTGATTGTCTCGAAAACTCTGTAGATTGGAGTCTTACGGTAATCGGTAAGATTCATTGAGACCTGAATTTGAGAGCGGGATTTGATTTCAAATGCCAGCGCTTTGACATAGCTGTAGCCTCCTCTGGAACCGCTGACTGCGTCGGCAATTTTTCTGCCGATACTTTTGTCATTAGTATTAAGAAAAACATTGAATGCAATAAGCGGCAATCTGGCGCCGATGGCTGTGGCACCGGCAGTGGGGTGCAATGCATTCTGACCAAAGTCCGGCGTTTTACTTGTATCATATTTGACAGAATCTCTTAACTCTTCAAACTGCCCTCTTCTGATATTCGCAAGATTTTTTCGTTCAGGTATCCTGGCGGCCTGCTCATAAAGATAGACCGGAATATGAAGCTCGTCTGCCACTCTTTGACCCAGAGCTTCCGCCAGCTCTACTGCATCGGACATTGTCGTTTTATTGAGCGGTACGAACGGGCAGACATCGACCGCCCCTATCCTCGGATGTACCCCTTCATGCTGATTCAAATCGATATGCCTCTGTGCAACTTTGTAGCCCTGAAAGGCCGCCTCTACCGCCTGCTGCTTGTCACAGACAAAGGTAATGACGGAGCGGTTGTGGTCTTTGTCAGAATGTATGTCAAGGATGGCAGCCGATTCCACGGACGCTATCGCTTCGGCAATCTTCCTGATAATTTCAGGACGGCGTCCTTCGGAAAAATTGGGAATGCATTCTACAAGTTTGTCCATCTACGGGCACTTGTGTCTCTAAAAAGACTCTATCTCGCCTAATTTGTAACTGGTAAGTTCAGCAACTATTGAGCCTACCAAAACCTTGGATTTCATAAGTACCGGGAGTCTCAGGCGGTCATTGGTCAGCCAGACTTTTAGCTTGCCCTCATGCTTGAAAACACCGACCGACTGTAGCAGCGGTTCTATCACCAGGCATTCAAAAGTTCCTGCCGGAACTGTAATAGTTTCTTTCTTTAAAACTTTTATTTCCATCGGATAGAGCTTGCCGTCGTTGTAGTGATCCACAAACACAGACTCACCGACCTTAAGGTCCTGCGTACGCACATAGTAGAATACTGACAGGGCATCCTGCACATAGGGTGGCACTGTCGTGGTGTCATTGTTGTATTCTGCCTTATGGTTCCTCTGGTCAAAGCTGAATTTCCGGATGGCGCGGTACTTTCCTTCTTTCAGATTTTTTTCAAAGCGCCAGCTGAAAAGCCCGATGGCGTCTATGATAGACTCAACCCGGTCATCTACATTATAAAAAGTAGAGAAGAAAGAATTGGAATTGGCGGTAGTCACTATCTTGTAGCAGGGACGGTTTTCAAATTCTATTAATCTATCTACGCTCATGGTGGCATGTCCGGCGGTAATAAAGCCGTAGGTAATATCGAACTCCAGATGTTCCCCTAAGCCAAAGGCAACATTGTCTACATATCTGTCGAATCCAGATGAATTCGCTGATTCTATGGCGTCATTGCTCCCAGAAGCAGCTTCAACCGGTACCACTTCAACCGCTACAAAATAGGCTATTGGCGACAGACCAGCCAAAGCGAGAAATAAGACAAAGAACCGAAATAAATTACTTTGTAGGGGCATCAACAATCTCATCAATTCTTTTTACAATCTCAGACAATATCCGACCAGCTTCTTCTGCAATCTCCAGAAAAGTATTTTTGTAATAATCCATAGGCTGGCCAATCGGGTCATCTATGGCAACGCCAAAAGGATCCGGGTCGGGGAAATTTCTTAGCAAAAAGTATTTGCTTTGCGCATCAGGATTAATAGTCATCAGCTGCCGGTAATGATTCGGCGTCATGGCCAGTATTAAATCTGCCCTGTCAATCAGCTCTTCTGTCAAAGGTTGAGACTCATGCTCAGAGATATCCGACTTCCACAGTTTACTGGCCTCAACAGCATTTTCTGTGGCAGGGAAACCGGCAGAGGCTGAAGTACCTGAAGAAATTACTTCGTACTGTCCCGGGCGTTCTTTCTCCAGCAGCACTCGCAAGGCCCCTTCGGCCATCGGAGAACGGCAGGTATTGCCGGTACAAACAAACATTATGACATATTTACCGTCGCTTTTCATCTGATTGCCGCCAGAATATCCGTCTTGCTTATGGCGCCTTCTCTGAGAAAATTGATTTTATCCTCAATAATTTCAACTACGGTTGAGGCCGGGTTGTTCAGCCGTCCGCCATCCAGATAAACTGCTATTTCACTGCCAAATCTCTCTTTGATACTCAGGGCCGATTCCTTGGCGGGTGACCCCGAGAAATTCGCCGAGGTTGCGGTAACCGGAACTTCTATTTTGTTCATTATCTTCTGAATTAAAAAGTTCGCTGACAGGCGAAATCCGGTTTTCCCCTCTCTGGTAATCAGCTTCCCAAAGTCCTTTTTGGATCTGAGCACTATTGTCAAAGGACCGGGCAGGAATTTGCCAGCGATTAATTCAGACATCGGACTCATTTCTGCATATTCTTTCAGCTGGCTGATTTTCTTAACGAAAATTGACAACGGCTTATTTCTGTCACGACCCTTTAGCTCAAAGAGCTTTACTAAAGCAGCCGTATTATCAACTCTGGCTAGAATTCCGTACTGCGTTTCAGTTGGCGCCACAACTAACTCTCCGTCATTTAGTGCCTGGCATGCTAAGGCAACAGCTGATGCGTTCGGAGCCAATGAATCTATTTTAAGCAAAGGTGAGTCTGTCATCGCAGCAACTTCAGTCATTTTCTTCCTCTGAAGATCCTTCGTAATCAAGCAATTTCGTGTCATCATAAAGGGGAGCAATCTCTTTAACGGTAACCCGAACCGTTACCACCCAGGCTGTTTTATATCCGGCCATTTTGGCCTTCGGCAAATACTGCTCGGCGCTTCTCCTGTCCGCAAACGAACCGACTCTTAACTTATAGTAGGGAACTTCGTAATCAAGATAGACCGGCTGGTCAAAAACCTCTTCAGCAATCTCCTTTTCTCTCCGGGCGTCGCCGAACAGTTCAGTCGCGCCTATCTGAATGCGAAAAGTCTGGTTGTTGAGTTTGTCTATGCCCAAATTCAAAGGACGCTCTACTATTACAGGTCTATCTGCTATCTCGGGTAGGCTGTCGGCATTCGCTGTATCTGGTGAGTTTGCTGAAAAAATTGGCGCTGTTTTTGGATGAAGCCTGGGAATTATTTCTCTGTCCTGAGGAAGGTCAAAAGGGTTAAAACGGGCAGTCTGTTCTGGTGTTTCTGTTTCAATCTGGTGTACTTCTTCTGCCGGACCGGCCTTGCCGGAGCAGCCCGCCGTAACAAGAACCACTAACTGCACTACAGCAATGTAACTATAGAAGTTTTTTGTTTTTTTCATCCTGCTCTAATATTGAAAGAAGTTCTTTGATTTGATCTGTCTGGGTTTTATGAACCACCAAAGTTACATCATCAGTTCTGACCACCACCAGATCAGACACACCCAGACAGGCTATCAGGCCAGCTGTTGTATTATACATAGTGGTTTCGTAACTACCCATGCTCATGGTGTTGCCTACTGCTATATTGTTATCAGAGTCGTGCTCTTTGTAGCGGTCAAGTGAATTCCAGCTGCCGATGTCATCCCAGACAATATCTGCTTTTATTGACAGAACATTTTTAGCATTTTCTAAAACAGCAACATCGATAGAAATAGATTTAGCTTCCTTGTATAATTTCTTTCGCGCCTTTTTTTCATCTTTTGTTCCGATAGAGCCGTCATATTCTGTCAACAGATTAGACAAGTCCGGCTGGCAGCTCTTGATCGCTTTCAATATTGATTTGGCTGACCAGATAAACATGCCGCTGTTCCAAAGGTAACCGCCGCTAAAATAATACTCGTGCGCCACCTCGGCTCTGGGCTTTTCCGTAAATGCCAATACTTCAAAAACATACTTACTCTCTCCATTCTTATACATTTCACCCAGTCGAACGTAACCGTAAGCTGTTTCAGGTCGGGTAGGCACTATGCCCATCGTAATCAGCTTGTCTTCTTTGGAGGCTATGTCTATTCCGGTTTGTAGTAGCTCCCGTAGTCTTTCAGGCGGGCGGATTAAATGGTCCGCTGACAGAACCACCAGGACCGAGTCAGCGTCTTCTTTTTTAAGATGTATTGCCGCCAGGCCAATCGCCAAACAGGTGTTGCGCCCGGCTGGCTCACCAAGCACATGCTCTGATCCTATTCCCTCGACTGAACTGACTATCAGGTCCACCATCGAATCCGATGTTACAATGCGAAAGTTTTCTTTCGGGATTATTGGAAGAACCCGATCAATGGTTTCTTCCAGCATCGTCTTGTCAGAAATAAGTCTCAAAAATTGCTTTGGTTGTTTGCTGGTAGAAAGCGGCCAGAACCTTTCTCCTTTACCGCCTGCCAGAACAACACCGTAAACTGAACTCATAAAATCTCCGTAAGTCCTTGTTATTCAGGGATAATAGCCGGGTTATGGTATGCAGTCAAGAAAAAGACCATTTTAATTGGCTTTTCTTAGCTCTACCAAAAAATGGCTGGCCAGAATACTTGAAAATTTTGACGTGGACGCAGCTCCCAAATCCTTTTTCAAGCTTTGTCGCAAAATCTCTCTAATTCCTCGCTGACTTTTGGTACTTATTGATCCAGCGCTATTGCTTAACATATAGTACATCGCTGCATAATTTGGATTTGCCGCTAAGACTTTCACTTTCATTCTCTGTTTTTCGCAAATCTTCTCTAACCACTTGAGTCCGACCAGGCTGACGAAGTAGCCATTTCGCTGCTGCTCTTTCATAGTGTAGGAATTCTTGAGAAAAACGCTACGGGAATTGTTAACTACTGCCAGCATCTTGCCCTTCGGTTTTAATACGCGGAAGGCTTCTATCATTGTTTTTCTCCGGACAGGAGGAGGCAGATGCTCCAATAAGCCAAAGCAAGTAACAATGTCGAACGAATTGTCGTCTAGAGGCAGCTTATCGGCCGATGAATTGATAGTGATTATTCTCGAAACTACTTTTCTCTTTCGAGCTTCTAATTTCAGATGTTTGAGCATTGCCGCAGACAAGTCCGCACAGGTAACATCAGCCCCGAGTTTGGCCAATGCCAGGCTGATTCTACCGGTTCCACAGCCGATATCCAGTGCCTTTTTACCAGCTAAGCTATGAGATAGTGCCATTTTGAGGCTTTCTTTTTCCCATTTATCATAGATTTCATTTAGAATTTTAGGGGCATTGTAGGTCAATACAGCCGCTAATGGGTCGGTAGATTTAAGCCTTTTTGACCAAAACCTGGCAGCTGCTTCTTTGCTGTACTTTTTAGACAATCGTTAACCCCTTACATCAAAATGACTTACGCTTAAGAGAACAGCTTACATAAGTCTGGCTTGATTACTGTTAGCTTAATTTGAAGAATTTAAGCGCTTTTCTTCACAAAGTACAGGAACTTTAGAATATTGCCGTTAGTTATAATATAAAACTTTACAATAAAGTATTGTTTTCCTATATTCTATGAAAATGATAGAGGAAAAAATATTGGGGTGACTAATATATGAGAATTACGTCACTGGATGAATATGGACTGCGTTGCCTTTTGGCAATAGCCGTCAAGGGACCGGGGGCTCAGCTCTCCATTCCGGAAATAGCCGAGATGGAAGGCTTATCAGAGTCCTATGTAGGCAAGCTATTGTCGCTATTAAAAAAGGGCAAGTTGATTAACGCTGTGCGGGGCCGAGCAGGGGGCTTCAGCCTCGCACGCAGTACGGATAAAATAACACTGCTTGAGGCGGTAACCACGCTCGGCGGCCCGTTGCTGGACGCCGATCACTGCAGCCGCTATACCGGCCTTCTGGAAAAGTGTGTGCATTTTGAATGTTGTTCGGTTCGATATATACTTGGTGGCCTGGCTGAGTCAGTTGCTGAGTTTTTGTCACAGACAACCCTGAAGGACATAATCGAAGCTGATGACTTAAACAATGAAGATTGGCAAGAAGGTATTTCCAGAACCAATAAATTGCTGCCCGAAAAAAATCGTGTAAAACAAACCGGATTTAGAGTATAAGCATCTTTATATAACTGAAAGGAACTATTCAGGAATGACCGAAAGAAAACCGCTATTTGAATTCAATAATGTCCATGTAGAAGTAGATGAGACCGAAGTTGTCAACGGGGTCTCTCTAACAATATATCCCGGCGAAACCCACGCCATTATGGGACCAAACGGTTCCGGTAAATCATCGCTGGCAAATGCGCTGATGGGCAACCCCAGCTATACCATCACTAAGGGCGAAGTATACCTTGACGGCGAGAACATACTTGAGATGGAGCCGGACAAACGCTCTTTAGCTGGATTGTTCCTGGCCTTTCAGTATCCC
>JADFPZ010000094.1 GCA_022562075.1 Candidatus Zixiibacteriota bacterium
GGTCGAAGTAACTACACCACTCCCACTTTATACTGGTTGGAACTTAGTTAGCTACTTGCCTGACCCGTTTACTGAAACTTTTAAAGATATTAACGGTAACGGAGTTTTCGATCCAGGCATTGACATACCGGTTGCTCCGCCGGAAGAAGCGTGGGGATCTATTCTTAGCAACTTGGAAATTGCCTATACCTACGATGGCGGGCCTCTTGTCTATATCCCCGGAGATACACTCTTTAATACCCTGGATTTAGTAGAGCCTTGCCTTGGCTATTGGCTCAAAGTCAGCGACAACGACGTCCTGACTTATCCGACGACAGGGGGACTCTCGGCACCTGAATACGATATTGAAGCACTGCTTGCTTCTGCCAAAAGTGTTGAGAAAGTAGTTGAGCCGACCAGAAGCTGGGTCAACCTTTACTCTTACAATCTGACTCTTGATAATCTGGCTGTTTCGGCCGGAGCAATTGTAACGGCTCGCTCAGTAGATGGCACAAAAATCGGTCATTTTGAACTGACCGAGAGCGGGCAGTTTGGATTTATGCCAGTCTACGCCGACCTCTTAGGCGAGCAGGTGACCGGAATCAGCAAGGGTGATGTTTTCTTCCTTGAAATAGATGGCATTAGAACTCGCGAAGAATTCAGCTGGACTGATCAGGGTGCTTTGATTGAAGTAGCAGCCCTGACCAGCGGCGGAAGTCCTGATGATAACCTTCCGAAAAGTTTTTCACTGTCACAGAACTACCCCAATCCGTTTAACCCCAGTACTACCATAAACTTCAGCCTGCCGGCTGCAGGCCAGGCCCGGATTGAAATATTCAATCTCTTAGGTCAAATAGTGGCAATTCCTTTTGACGGAATGGCCGATGCCGGTGAAACTAAAGTGATTTGGGACGGCCGGACATTGAGCGGCGAAACAGCAGCCTCTGGAATTTATCTGTACCGATTGACTGCTGATAATAGACAGATTGAAACCAAGAAAATGACCTTACTGAAATGAGAGAAAAAAGAAGCAAAAATGGCTCGAATTTTGCAGTATGAGTAATTAATTATGACAAATAGACTTAAAATAGCAGTTTTGGCAGCGGCAATCATGATAATTGCCGCATCGCCTGCACAGGCGCAACCGGAGTTTTGCACTTTTTTTGACTCGTCAACCACCTTTGATGGTAAACCCGTTCCGGTTGGCTCCATAATTGAGGCGTTTGACTCAAACGGAGTTTCCATCGGAAAAGATACTGTCCTTGCTGTTGGCAAATATGGGTTTTTGTCAACATACGGCGATGACTCTAATACTCCTGGTATTGATGAAGGGGCCGACCCTGGTGAACTTATCAGCTTTACTATTAATGGCCGGGCGGCCACGGTTGACTCCGGAGACGCCACCTGGATTGAAAAAGCTATAAAAAAAGTCTCCCTTTCAGCCACTTCGACTCTGATTGCTGTTTCAGGAGTTTCCTATCCTGGTGATACTTTGGTCGGTTTTAACTACTGGGTCAGAGTCCGGGTAGGGGTCAGAAATGTCGGTGACGGTCTGGACTATTATGGCATAAGTGCAGTTACGACCAAAGGCTGGACAATAGTGCCTCAGGCTGATTTTGTCTATGCTGAGCCGAATGATACTGTCTTTATATATTTTGATGTCTTTGTGCCCCTTTGGCCGGGCGACCCCCCAGCGGATTTAGTCTCTTATTCAGTCTTTTCTTATTTGGACACCTCAAAACATGTTGACAGTTCTCTGACCATCACGCCCTCAATTACTGTCGGAATTGATGATGAAATAGACGGTATTTTGCCTTCACGGTTTGTCCTGGAGCAAAACTACCCTAATCCCTTTAACCCAACCACCAATATCGCTTATACGCTGCCATTAAGAACTGATGTCCAGCTTCAGATATATGACATTTTGGGGCGTGAGATTGAGTCTATTGATTTAGGTAACCAGGGAGCAGGCGAGTATATCTACCAATTTGATGGCTCGCTTCTACCGAGCGGTGTATATTTCTACCGGATGCTGACTGAAACTCATTCAGAATCCAAAAAGATGATGCTCGTCAAATAATTTGGCATAGTACAATATATTATTTAAAAGCCCCATCAAAAGTGGGGCTTTTTCTTGTTGTGTAAATCAAGCTGGATTCCGATATTAAAAAAATCTGGCAACCAGATTTTTGTTTTGAAATTATGTCTAGATAGGTTGAAACATTATTAATTGCTTCCTGGACTGAAATATAATGTCACTTGTTTGTAAAGCTGTTGGTAAGACAGACATCGGCTTGGTACGTACCGGCAATGAAGACTACCTGCAGCTGGACCCGCGGAATAATGTCTTTGCGGTTTTTGACGGCATGGGTGGTCATGCAGCCGGTGAAGTTGCTTCAATGACGGCAGCTGAAATCATAAGCACATCTTTCAGCCATTTTCAAAGAGAACTCTTAGAAGACGAAACGCTGGCATTTGGGCGTACTGTCCCTGACACCGGAACGATCCTGGTAAAATCGATTCGCCTGGCCAACAGAGAAATTTATAACCGGGCACAATCTGACAGCGCTCTTTCAGGAATGGGAACTACCGTCGTGGCTCTGTCGCTTGAGGCCGACTATATGTCTATCGCACATGTCGGCGACAGCAGAGCTTACAGGATTGAAGACAGGGAACTGGTGCAGCTTACTACCGATCACTCCTGGGTGCAGGAAATGCAGGATAGCCAGAGAATAGATTTGTCCGAAGCCGATGTTTCTGTTGGCAAAAATGTAATTACCCGGGCGCTTGGCGTCAGGCATGATGTCGAGGTTGATTACCGGCTTATAAAAGTCAAAGCCGGCGACAAATTTATGCTTTGCTCCGACGGCCTCTGCGGATTTGCCGATAATGACGAAATCTTTGATGTCATAAAACGAGCCGAAGGCAATATTGAGAAAATAGCTGACCTGCTGGTAAAAATGGCCAATGACCGCGGCGGCATGGACAATGTTACAGTGGCAGTAATTGAAATCGAAAAGGTCGAGGAATCTCCAATTGAGGAGTGCGAGGCCTTTACCGTATCTGCAGAAAGCCCGGAACTGCTGAGAATCGAAGACCTCTGGCTGCAGAAAATAAATACCAAGCGGCAGGAAATAGCTGAAATGGATGATCAGCCGCCGGCTGAAAAAAAAACTCCTGACAAAAAGGTAATTCTGGCGATTTTTGCCGGTTTCTTCATCATCGTGCTGCTGTTTGTTTGGATGCTGATTAGCAAGTAGCCTCTATTTACATATATTTACAGAATTATCTTGACCCGGTCTATATCTGCCCTATAATTTTCTCTTTCTAAAATGCGCCCATAGCTCAATTGGATAGAGCGTCTGACTACGGATCAGAAGGTTGCGGGTTCGACTCCTGCTGGGCGTATTTAATGTTTAAGGCACCCCTTTTCCCGAGAGTATAAGCTTCCTTTTAGTCTGCCCAAAATCGGATTGACATCACCCTGCCAGGCCTTTATAATTGTTCAGGTTCTAATCCCATTACAAAGGAAAATTCCGACTATGTTAAAGAGTATAATAGTGCATTCAAAAATGATGCTTGTATTAGCGCTGTCAGTTATGATTAGTGCGAACGTATTCGCGTCGGAGCCGCCTGATACAACCAAAGAAAGAGAGCCCTACCCGGAAAAGAAGGGCTTCGGACAGGCGCTCTGGACTATTCCGCAGTTTGCAATTAACGTACCGGTCGACATTCTTACAGGCTTTTCACAAGTCGTCATAGACGATCTCTACGCCGGACATCTGGCTGCCCAAATCGCGGCCTTAGCCGGTGAACTTGACAGAGTCTGGGGCTTCCACCCAATCTTTGGCGCCGGTGGAAATTCGGGAGCAGAGTTTGGTCTGGCTTTTACATCAAAAGATATTTTTACAGTCGAAGAACGGCTTAAGATTAAGTTTTCCATATCTGTTAACGATTACCAGAGTTTCAAAATCAGATACAAAGCCCCCAAGTTTATGGGAGAAAAGTTAGGCATAACATTGCTTGGTCAATATACTCAACGACCCTGGGAGAGCTATTTTGGCAGCGGTCATTTGAGTTTGAGAAAGAACGAGACCAATTATAATCCCGAACATTCGCATCTGTCTTCAAGTTTCCTGTGGCAGGCGCGTTCAAACGTGGTGGTGGACTTTAGTGTTGGATACGATGCCTACAATATTTTCGATGGCGAAGACCCCAATCTTGTTGGTGATATAGATTCGATCAGGCAGATATTTGGTTTAAGTTTTTCAGAAACACGCAATACCAGACTTGTATCTGTCGGAGGCACCATCGACCACGACTGGCGCAATGACAAAGGACAGCCCACCGCAGGCGGCAGAGAAATAATTTCTGTCTTCTATTATGCCAGTACTGAAAATAACGACAATTTTAAATACACCTCGGTAACAGTGGATGTCCGCCAGTATTTCCACATTTTTAAAAAACGTACCCTGGCGGTTCGTTTAATGGCACAAACTACTGACCTTGGCGATGAAATACCGTTTATGCCGTTCTACTTAAAGCCGTCTTTAGGAGGTGCCGAAACACTGCGGGGTTATACCAGGCTCCGTTTTGTGGATAACGACCTGGCCCTGATCTCAGCCGAATACAGATACCCCATCTGGAAAAAGATTGATGCCTTTGTTTTTCTCGATGAAGCCCGAGTCTTTAAAAGCTTAACAGACCATTTCAAATGGCACGATTGGAAATACTCTTACGGTGGCGGGCTTAGAGTCTGGGAGACTGACAATTTGATTTTGAGTTTTTATGCGGCCAAAAGTGATGAAGAAACCAGATTCAGAATTCAATTCAGCGATTCATTCTAAAGGAAAATGTGATGAAAAAGAGAGATAAATTTAGCCCGCTGATAATTGTAACAGCACTTTTGCTTTTGCTGTTGTCGATACTTTCCGGCTGTGCCGCCAGAAGAACTATCACGCCTGATATGCCCTACTGGAAAGACGCCGACCGCAAAGACATTCCCGAACCAGAGGGACGCGACCCCGGCCTGGCCTGGACATCAATTAACCGTTCTACTTTTGATCAGGTAAGGCAGGGCATCAATGTTGAGCGGAATTTCAGAATTATATCATCAAACAGAATAGAGTCGCACAACATCAACAGTTTTGACGAAGTTCCTAACTCCACCTGGTTTACCAACCGGCACGGGCTGTTTGAACTTTCACCTGAAGAGATTTTTCAAGGCCCGGTAATTGGTGACGGCCCGGATACTGCGGCAGCCTGGGAAGTATTCCGCCCAAAAGTTGGCGGCGCCACACCGGGGTTCTGGATAAAGGATTCCAGAGGGGACCAGTATATCATAAAATTTGACCCAAAAGGCTATCCTGAGATGTCAACTGCCGCGGCTGCTATGGCATCGCGATATTTTCATGCCTGCGGTTACAACGTTCCCGAAGAAACGATTGTCTACTGGCGTCCGGAGAAACTAAAGATTAAGCCGGGAGCTACCATAAAAGAAAACGGAGTCAAACGAGAATTTACCCGGGCTGATCTTGATAAAATATTGAGCGATGTTGAAAAGGAAGAAAACGGCACTATTCGCTCACTGGCTTCAAAAATTATAGAAGGAAAAATCAAAGGCCCTTTCAGTTACTCAGGTAGACGGAGCGATGACGCCAACGACTGGTGCAACCATCAGAACCGGCGGGAACTTCGCGCACTATATGTTTTTGCATCATTTGTAAATCACTATGACACCAAAGACCAGAATACGCTTGATGCTTATGTTGAAGAAGACGGCCGGCATTTTCTGAAACATTATTTGATAGATTTTGGCTCTACCTTTGGCGCCGACGGCGACGGTCCCAAACCAGCTATCAAAGGCTACGCCAACTTTGTTGACCTAAGAGATATGCTGGTCTCTACTCTGACCCTGGGGCTGAAAACTTGGGGCTGGGAAAGCGGCGGCGGGGTTGAGCATCGCTCAATTGGTTATTTTGAATCTCAGATTTTTCAGCCGCATAAGTTCGACCCGATAGTTCCCAACCCGGCCTTTGAAGAAATGACCTACGCCGATGCTTTCTGGGCTGCCAAAATTGTAATGTCATTTGATGAAGAAGACTTAAAAGCTCTGATAAGAGCCGGCAAGTATTCTGATCCTCAGGCAGAGAAGTATCTACTCAAAACACTTTTGGAGCGTCAGCAGAAAATTGGCCGTCATTGGTTTAGTAAAGTAAACCCGTTGGACGAGTTTGATTTTGTTAACAGCGACGGTACGATTCTCATCGACTTTGAAGACCTGGCAGTCAGGCACGGCTTTGAATATGAAGATGAAACGCAGTATAAATATTCAGTCAAATACAAACATCAGCAAAAGCTTGAGTCTGCAGAATTTAGCAGCAGTCAGTTTGTCATTTCTCCTGAAGATGTCAAAATTCTGGCCGAAAGCTATCAGGCGGCAACGAACGAAAACTCTGACAGCCATCTTTACGAGATTTTAATTTCGACCAGGCGCAGTGATTCTTACTGGAGTAAACATACTGCATTATGGCTCTGGTATCATCCTGATAAAAACAGCTTCCAGTTGGTTGGCATTGAGCACCGCAGCTAAAGTGTAAGGACTATATGTTTAGATTTAATAAAACTATATCGACTTTATTTCTATTTTGGCTGCTAGCTTCTGCTTCGTTATTAGCCGGACCTAATAATCCAAAGCCAATCCAGCATTCTCAGAAAGACCAAGTTCTACAATCGATATTGCCCGGGCCAAAAGACCCAATCGAGAGTGAACATTTTCAAACATATGTTGAACTGCAGAATGCTAAGCTTCAAAATACTTTAAGAGAAATTTTTCCTGAAGAAGATGGTTTTATAGTCAGTGGTCCATTAGACCCCCCATTAATCGATAGACGTATGTATGCAAGGAATTCTACTAACATACTGTATGACACTCCTAGGATTCTTTGCCCTAGTATTAGTCATCTGAAAGCAGCTATTAGTAAAATTTCGAATCATAGCGATACTGATAAATATTATACTTATTTACACATTGAACAACCCGGCAATGAAGACTTAACTGGTAATCGTGGAGGATTGGGAATAATCTCTTTAGACGATGAAGTTTACAATGTCCAGTTTCTAACATTGCAACAGCTGCGATTTCTAATCTGGATCGGGCAGCATCTCGACTACTACCCTATTCATGACACAAGTAAAGGTCTAGGCAAATACGCCTTAGCCGTATCTGACTATCTCTATCAAATTGACCTGGGTAATCTCGACGCTCCCGAGCCAAAAGCAATTGATTTTGGCTTGGACGAAAAGTACGACCTCTATGCCCCGGCCCCGGATTATGTCATACAGGGGTATCAAAACTATAAAGATTATCTCAAATCTCATGCAGAAATTGTGACTTCTAAGCTATCAGAGATTCTGGCCTTTGTGCCTACTGAGTCTGGATTGGACAGACTCAAGTCCGAAGCGCCGGATATTGCTTACCCTAATAAAGAATATCGGCTTTTGCAGGAAGAATTCAGAAAATTTATCAGACGCGGCGGCCAGATGAGCTATATGCGAACTTTGACCAAAGAAGTGTTTGATACACTCAAATCAGCTGAATATTTCTTTGCGGTCGGTATTTCCGGCAAAATCCGCTTCGGCCGTGAGCTTTTAAGAGAAGAAGTAAAGCGAATTGAAGCTGAGACCGGCCAAAAACCGGCCCGTGCCAATCATGCCTTTCTGTTTGTCGGAGAACCTATTTTGACTGCCGGAGCGTTTTTTATAGAAAACGACGGTGAACCGAGGATAGTCGAAGTAAACACACAATCCGGACATTATTTTTATTCAAACATTACGGCTACTATCCGCGAAGACGTCGCAGAGCGCTCAAACGAATACTTTATGACAATCGGGCATTTCTTCCGTGCCTTGGACTCCCTTGAAATAGACTACCATGATCTACTTTTAAGAAAACTATAGGAACAAATTCAGAAAAATTTAATTGTATTAGTATCTATGATAAGCTATAAATTTACGAGCATGCCCATTAGAAAACTTGCTGCTATATTATGCTTCTGTCTTGGCCTGCCTGCACTGTCGCAGGCGGGCGGCTTTCTTTCAGCCGAGGATGCCGGCATTATTACAGCCAGTACAATTGGTGTCTTTGTGCTTGGACATCACGTTAAGAGACTGGACAGCAGTAAAACTCCGCTAATAGGCGGCCCAATATTGTTCGATAGGAAACTTCAGCGCTTTTTGGGAGGAGACTGCAGCGCCGACAAGACGAATTTCTTAGATAGCGAATTCGGCTCGGCTGTAACGCCCGTAACGGCGGCGCTAATTATGTTCACTGCCGACTCAAAGTGGCCGCAAGCTGATAAACAAGGGAAACTGGCAGTTCAGAATCTCTTTCTTTATACCACCGGGCTGCTGGCCACTAAAGGAATAACCGACCTGGCCAAAGGCATTGTGGCTCGTCCGAGACCGCTGCCCTGCCTTGAGCCGGAGCTGGCCGGACTGAGAACCAATATCGACCATGCCTATGACCATAATTCTTTCTTTTCCGGTCATGCTTCAAGCGCTTTTTTCGCGATGACATTCTTAAACAAGAGAATCCGCGCAATCATGAGAAACGAAATGACTGTCGGAAAGTACGATAAATACAGCTGGGTGTCTCCTGCCACAGCCTTCAGCTGGGCAACTTTTGTCGGCTGGACAAGAATACATGCTTACAAGCATTTCCCGACCGATATTATAGTTGGGGCAGCGGCTGGAATCTTGATGGCCGAACTGTTTTATTCCTTTAACGACTATAACGCCCCTCTGTCAGGTACTCAGCCGCAGCCTGTCAGACAGTTGTTTTCGATCCGGCTGATGTTCTAATTCACTCTCTTTTTTTCTTTCTCCTCAAAAATCTGTTATATTCTCATCTGCAATGAAGAAAAAAGTCATAAAAGGCTTCTGGGATAAGCTTGAAAAGCCCATCTATGCTATGGCTCCCATGGCTGATGTTACCGATGCCGCCTTTCGCTATATGATTGCCAAATATGGCAAGCCGGACGTCATGTTTACCGAATTTGTTTCCTGCGACGGCCTCTGTTCTGCCGGTCGGCCGAATCTGATGAAATATCTTATTTATGATGAAATAGAACGCCCGATTGTCATCC
>JADFPZ010000095.1 GCA_022562075.1 Candidatus Zixiibacteriota bacterium
AGCTCTTATAAAGAGTCTTTGGCAGCTTGATATCAGACTTATGCAGCCAGGAATTTCCGGCATCAAAAAATGCCAGAGCATATATCTGTCTTTCAACCAGTGGAAACTGCAGCTCGAGATTTGTAATCAGCATGTATTTACCGCGAACTCTGGTCTCAAAACCTCCGGCCACAAAGGTACTGTCGAATTGAGCACTATCTTTCGGTGGTTCACCAGTATAGTAGTTAGTAACGTCTGAATTTGTAACTATTGAGTCAGGTGTTAAAGAGCCGTCGCTGTAACCTCTTACTACCCCGTCAAAGGCCGTACCACCAGGTGTAAATCTTTCTGAAATCAGTATTCTGTTATCTCCCTGGGGAGACGTAATCACATTGTATTGAACTCTTACCGCCAGAGCCAATTTACCGATGAGGGGAAAAAACTTGGCAATACTTATGGTGTGCTTTTGAAATTCCCAGAAGCCACCCAGAAAGCCTCCGTTCTGAGAGAAAGTGTAGGAAAGATCTGCTCCTGCGGTAGCGAATTCAGGCAGGTTTCTGGAATCACGGCGGATGGTAAAAGAAAATCTTGAAGAGGCGTTCCATACTTCGTTGTATTGAAGAATAGAACCCGGATAGGCATCGCCAATATTGACAACTGCTTCCTGCACCGGATCGCCGAGGGTGTCGGTAAAATTGTAAAGGCTAATCGACTTGTAAGAGTTTTTTTCTACAAAATCCTGGTCAAAATCATTGAATCGGGTTTCTTCGAGTCGGTAGGTTGCAAACACTCTGAAATAATTGTCCGGCCAGCGCAGCCTGCGACCCAATCTTAAAGAACCGCCGCGCCTGCCTTCGGTATAGTCGCTGAACCACCTCCGGTTTAGCGCAAAGATATCGGAGCCCAGCAGGGTAGGACGGTCAAAAAGCCAGGGTTCCGTGAAAGACAGTGAAAATGAATTTCTGCGGCTGCCAAACTCTATGTTAAAAGAGAGCCTTTGTCCTATGCCTCTGAAATTAGGAATGGCCATGCCAACATTACCAACTAATCTGTCCTGGCTGTTATAGCCGGCACCCGCCATGATTTCGCCTGTTTGTTTTTCCTTAATATCGAAAACTACATCGACATCGCCGTTTGGCAAATCGACTAAGTCAGGTATGGCATTAGCAAAGTAGTTGAGAGCCATTACATCACGTACCGATCTGATCAGCTTTGTCCGGTTAAAGACCTGTTCTGGCAGGGAAGAAATCTCTCGCCTTATAACTTTATCTTTGGTTTTGGTGTTGCCGATTATTTTTACCAGATTTATAAGCGACGGCAAGCCTTCGGAAATTTCGTAAGAAACGTCGATTATGGAATCGTTGCGGGTTGTCTTTTCGTCGATAACCTGTATGTGAAGATGGCCGATATCCTGATAGGCGGTATAAAGTTCTACGATTGATTCCTGATACTTTTCTGCGTCAAAGATGTCTGATTCTTTAAACTTCATTTTGCTGTAGAGATAGCCATTCGGCAGCTTTTCGGTTCCTGTGATTTCCAACTTACCGAAGTAATACAGCGGACCTTCGTAAAGATCGATATAAATGGTCATCAGGTTACTGGTCGTATCGATTGAGATTGAATCAGAAATCAAGTAGGCATCGGTGAAACCGCGCTTGTGCAGTTCTGCAATTACCTTTTCCTTGTCCTCTGCGTATTTCTCCTGAGCAAAGTCCGAGCTTTTTAAGAACCCGCGCTTGCGGTTTCGCATTTTGTTGACAAGACGTTTTGATTCGACTCGCCGGCAGCCGGATATTATGACTTCTGTGACTTTGACCTTAGACTTTTCGTCTATCTCATACTTTAAGATTGCTTCGGTAGAGTCTGTGCTGTACTTGAGAGAGGATTTTATTTCTGCCTGAAAATAACCCTTGTCGGCATACATTTCAGATATCTTTTGCTGTCCGCGGTGAGTCAGGTAGGGTGAGACATAGCCGCCGATTCCCAGTCCAAGACTTTCTTTCAATTCCGAAGATTTAATTTTCTTATTGCCGGAAAATTCTATGCCCGATAAACGAGGCAGTTCATCGACCACTATGAAAACTTTGAGGCCGCCGGTCACTTGTTCAGCTTCGATTGAAATGTCTGAAAAAATACCCAGTCTATAAAGACGGCGGATAACGTCTGATATTAAATTGGGCGCCAGGGACATGCCCGGTTCTAAAGCAGCGACACCGGTTATCAGAGAAGCAGTAGCGATATTGTTTCCCTCGACAACCACTTCTACAATATTGTAGCCCGGTGTGGTTTGAGCTGCAGGAGTTGACGCCAGGAAAGCGACAAGCAGGATAAGACTGGTTAGAAAGAGTGAAGCTTTAAGCAGATACTTCTTCACTCTTTGTTTTCTTGGCAGCTTTTTCAATTTTGCTAATTTTTATTTCCGTATAATCCTGACGGTGCCCCTGGCTGCGGCGGTACTTGGTGCGCCGTTTATATTTGTAAATTCTTACTTTGTCGTCTTTGCCTGAATCCTGAACTACGGCCACGACTTTGGCGCTGGCAACAAAAGGATTGCCAATTTCGACTTTGTCCTTGTCTTTAAGCAAAAGAACTTCGGTAATATCTATTTTGGCTCCCTTTTCTTTGCCCAGCAGAGGGACGCGCAATACGTCGCCTTTCTCGGCTTGAAATTGTTTACCAGCTATCTGAAATACGGCGTACATCTAATCCTCCGAATATGCTAAAGTTGTTAGTCAGCTTATAGTTAAGCCAACCAAACTAATAGAATCAGGACTTCAGTCAAGACAATTTTTTCGTTTATTGCATCTTTAGTCAAATTATTAAACTACCGAGTCTCAAACCGGTTCCATTGTTGAAGCTTAGTCAGGTCTGGTTGATTGTGATTGAAAATTTCGCTTATTTAGCCCAAATTTTAACTTATGAGAAAATTGATACTTACCTTTGAATTACAAATAGCGGCCAGGCAGTAGTGAACTCAACAAATGTCTCCAAATTTAAGCTTACTGCCAGCCTGACTCCTAAGGGCGACCAGCCCAGTGCAATCAGGGAACTATGCCTGGGGCTTGCTGCAGAGAGTAGCAAGCAGACTTTATTGGGAGTGACCGGTTCCGGCAAGACTTTTACAATGGCCAATGTGATAGCCAATTACGGCCGGCCGACTTTGGTCATTTCGCATAATAAAACTTTAGCTGCCCAGTTATATGGAGAATTCAAAGCCTTTTTCCCGGAAAATGCAGTCGAATTCTTTATCAGCTATTATGACTATTATCAGCCTGAAGCTTATCTGCCTACAACTGATACATATATCGAAAAAGATACTTCGATAAACGAAGATATTGACCGGCTGCGGCTTAGAGCGACTGCTTCGCTTTTGGAACGCGAAGATGTAATTATAGTCGCCTCGGTTTCCTGCATTTACGGGCTGGGCTCGCCATCGGAATATAAGAAACAGATGCTTATGCTGAGTCGGGGAGAGCAGATAGACCGCGACGATGTTATCGACAGACTGATAGCCACCCACTATAATCGCAATGAGATTGAATTCACCCGCGGCAATTTCCGGGTCAGGGGAGATACCATAGAACTGATTCCGGCTTATTATGATAAGGCTCTACGCCTGGAATTCTTTGGCGATGAACTTGAAAGAATTACAGAAATTGATCCTTTGACCGGCGAAATAATCTGCGAAAAAGAGAAGATAGCCGTATATCCGGCCAAGCATTTCATAACTTCCCGCGAGGCTCTTTCAAGGGCTATCAAAAATATAGAAATCGAGCTAAAAGAGACACACGACAAATTTATATCAGAAGATAAGCTCTTAGAAGCCCAGCGAATAGAGAGCCGCACCAATTACGATCTGGAAATGCTCAAAGAGATAGGTTACTGCTCCGGAATAGAAAACTATTCACGGCATATGGCCGATCGTCAGCCCGGAGAACGGCCGTCTACCCTGATTGATTTTTTCCCGGATGATTTTCTGACATTTATCGATGAATCGCACCAGTCGATTCCTCAAGTGAGAGGCATGTTCGCCGGCGACCGCAGCCGCAAAGAGACGCTGGTCGCGCATGGTTTCCGGCTGCCTTCGGCTCTTGATAACCGGCCTTTGCAATTTGATGAATTTGACGGCATGATAAAAAAAGTTATTTATGTCTCGGCCACTCCCGCTGATTACGAGATTGAACAGTCCGAAGGGGTAGTGGTAGAGCAGGTAATCCGCCCGACCGGTCTCCTGGACCCGAAGATAACAGTCCTGCCTCTGTCTACGCAGGTCGATGATTTGATGGAGCAGGTCCGGCTGCGTCTGGAGCGCGGCGAGAGAACGCTGGTTACTACTTTGACTAAAAAGATGGCCGAAGACCTGGCTGATTACTTGGACCGTTCCGGAATAAGAGTCCGCTATCTTCACAGTGAAATTATTACAATAGAAAGAACTGAAATTATCCGGGATCTGAGACTGGGTGAATTTGACGTGCTGATAGGAGTTAATCTGCTGCGGGAGGGGCTTGATTTGCCGGAGGTTTCACTTGTGGCGGTCATGGATGCTGACAAAGAAGGATTTCTTCGCTCGGCCAGGGCTCTAATTCAGACCGCCGGACGTGCCGCCCGAAACAAAAACGGCGAAGTCATTTTTTATGCAGATAAAATGACTGACTCTATGAAAAAAGCTATCGACGAAACCGACCGCCGCCGAGAAAAGCAGGCAGTCTATAACAAAGAGCATAATATCAACCCTGAGACAATTTTTAAGACTCGAGATGAAATTTTGCAAAGTACCGGTTTCGCCGACACCCGCACAGCCAAAGAGAAGAAATTTGAAATACCGGGGCACTATGAAGATCTCAGCCGGGACGGCAAGATTTCATTTCTTATGGGTTCAATGATGAAAGCCGCCGAGAATCTTGATTTTGAAACAGCCGTCCTGTTTCGTGATGAAATCAAGCTGCTGCAGGGCCGGCCGGGTAAAAAAAGTCATAAAAAGCGCTGAAAGCAGCTTATAGTCAGTTATTGGGCTTTTCTTGTTGTCTTAGCGGCTATCTTTAGGCAACTTATATTAAACTAAACTCAAAATATTTAACAGGGAGTAAAAATGCAGAAGCAAAAGATCAAATTTTTACCGCTATTACTGATTATGGTTATGGCCTTAATGTCAGTTGGCTGCGGCACCAAGATTCCGTCGGGTCACCGGGGAGTTTTCTATGCTACTTTCGGTGACGGTACCGAGTTCGGAACGATTTACAAAGAAGGTTTCAACTGGCATCTGCCATGGAACCGTATGATTGTCTATAAGATTCAGCTGCAGGAACGTAAGGAAAACCTGACCGTGCTGTCATCCGACGGCGCCACAATCCGTATGGATGTTTCGATTTTATATCGTCCTACTGCCGCTAAATTAGATTCTTTGCAGGTGGAAATCGGCCAAAATTACTATGATGTAAAAGTAGCCCCGACCATAAGAGGCATCGCTCGTGGAATTGCGGGCAGGTACAAGCCGGAAGAAATTTATTCTACCAAACGGGAACAGATGAATGAAGAGATTGAACAAGGATTAAGAGAGGCTATGGCCGGAAACCACATTGAAATTACGAATGTGTTGATTCGGGACATTACCATTCCTGAGGAAATTTCGCGGGCTATCAATTTCAAGCTGACAGCCGACCAGGAAGCTCAGCGGATGAAGTTTACCATTGCCAAAGAAAGGCTTGAGGCGGACAGAAAACGTATCGAAGCCAAGGGTATTGCTGATTTCCAGAAGATTGTCAGCGCCGGTATTACGCAGTCGCTGCTAAAGTGGAAAGGGATAGAAGCAACCCTTGAAATTGCCAAATCCAACAACACCAAGGTGGTAATTATTGGCAGCGGCAAGGCGGGTCTGCCGATTATATTGGGAGGGGATGTCGGAAAATAGGTCTGAGTTAGAAATATGAACGAATAAAAAAACGGCAGCATTTACGGCAGCCGTTTTTTTTATGGTAGATGCTCTCTTAATTATCTGTGTATTCTTTTAACAGTTCGCGGGCAATAACTATTCGCAGAATCTGGTTGGTTCCTTCGAAAATCTCGCATAAGCGAACATCACGATATATTCTTTCTACATTGTATTCGTGAGTGTAACCATAACCGCCGAGTATCTGAATAGCACTGTGGGCAACTTCGGTACCCATCTCGGAAGCCATCATTTTGGCTATGGCTGCTTCTTTGATGGCAGCTTTGCCTTGAGATTTAAGCCAGGCGGCCTGATATACAGCTAATCTGGCCGTGTGGATTTTGGCTTCCATATCTGCCATCATGAACTGCAGGCCTTGAAACTCAGATATCTCTTTACCAAACTGCTTGCGCTCACTGGAGTATTTGGCGGCAATTTCAAGAGCTCTTTGAGCCATACCGACCGCTTGCGCCCCGATTGAAATGCGGCCATGGTTTAGAGTCTCCATCGCAATGTTGAATCCCTGGCCAATCTCGCCTATTTGATTTTCTTTGGGCACTCTGTAATCAGTAAAAATAATTTCGCTGGTCGGCGAGGCCTTATAGCCCAATTTATCTTCATTTTTACCGACAGCAAAACCAGGTCTGTCAGTTTCTATCACAAAGGCTACAATACCTTTGGTGCGTAATTCGGGATTAACGGTGGCGAAGAGGATAATGTAATCTGCATCGGCTCCGTGAGTTACCCAGAGCTTGGTGCCGTTTAGGATATAGCTGTCGCCGTCTTCGGTAGCCAGAAGCCTGAGAGAGGCAGCGTCTGAGCCTGAGCCTGCTTCGGATAACGAATAGGCTGCCATTTTATCGCCTGAGCAGACAGGAGGGATATATTTTATTCTCTGCTCTTCGGTTCCGTATTCCAGTAAAGGAAAAGTAAACAGGGAACCATGTACCGCCGCCACTAAAGCATGAGAGGCACAGCCGCGGGCAAGTTCTTCCAGTGAAATAACATAGGCCAGGCCGTCAAGCCCGGTACCGCCGTATTTTTCGGGTATCTTGACACCCATCAACCCCAGCTCGGCCATTTCTTTTATTATTTTGCGGTCAAGTTTTGCATTTTTGTCAAACTCCCCGGCGTTGGGGAAGAGCCTTTCGTCGGCAAATTTGCGGGCTACATCTCTTACATATTGCTGTTCTTCAGTGAAACCAAAATCCATCTCAATCCTCTGTTTCTTCTATAGGTAAGAACGGAATTTAGAAAATTGAGCTCGAGTAGGCAAGCGCTTAGGCAGACAAGAATTGCAAGATAGAATTAATGCAATCTGCCATAATCAGCATTTTGGCATTCTACTGTCTTCCAGAGGATTTCCCTGATGGTGTTAGCAAGCACCCAAATATATAATTGCAACAAGTTCTTTAATATCCAACATGCTTATTAAACCGTCTCCGTTTAGGTCGGCTGCTTCTTTAAGAATAGGCAGATGTTGACCTGTAAATAATATGTCAATAAGCAAAATTAAATCAAGAACGTCTATATTGCCGTTAGCATTTACATCGCCCAGCAAGTAACCCATAATTGCTTCCGAAAATTCAGACTCCATACCATATTGGTCGGATGAAGTTATTACATATGCATTTCCAGATTGAAAAGTTGTGTCGTAAAAGAAAAATTGATGTCCAGAAATAGTGGCATAAGGTTCCATGGTGTAGTAATAATAAGTTTTGTCATCAATATTAAATGAATCTTTCGGCTGCTGGAATTGAGTAAGGTATCCCTGGTCATATCTTGGGTGAAAGGCTCTGGCCGCACTCTCCGAATCATCGAACTTATATATATTGAAATGGTCTACGATGTCTGGTCGCCTATGTCTCCATCCGAACCTAAATGGTTTATTCTTTCTTACCGGAATGATATTGGGCAAGGGTTGCGGAGCAAATTCCCTGGGATTTATTCGAAATTGGAGTGGTTCGCTCCTTTGGCCTGTTCTCCTCCTAATTGTATGTTGTATTGAAGCAAGATAATAAGAGTTGCGGTTTAAATTAGATAGGGAATATCGATGAGTTCTTCGGGTAACAATTGGTGAAGAGTTTAACGAGGGACTCCACCAGGGTGGAATTGCTCCGGGTTGTGGCAATTGACTTAGGTCTGCTTTCTCAATTAATATTTTGTACCCGGTGACTTCCCTGTATACCCAGGGGTCCCACTGAAGCTCCGGCTGCTGAGTGTTTTTATTCACGATCTGAAATCCTAATGGAGGCAAATTGGGGTCGAGCAGAAGTTGTCCGAGGCTGTCGGATATAGCGCTATTGGCCAGTACGTCATCAAAGTTCAGATTAGACAGGTACAAATCAGGGTCATACGGCATATTGTCTTGGAAATTTTCAGGCAAATTATGAACAGAATCCCCTGTAAACGTAGCAAATGATATTCGTATACTGGAGTCAGGTTTCAACTGAAAAGGTCCTATGGACATCAAAAAACGTATATCAAAACTGCCGCTCAGGTCAGCATACGGAAACTCTTGTGGCTGCCAGATTTCGCTGGAATCGCCAACGGTGGTAGAATAGATTAAGTCATAATCCCATTCATTGAAACTCATCATATAGTATTTGTTGGCGTCGCCTTCGGGGGTACCAGTACCACCGGTACCAAAATCTCTGAATGGATTTTCCTCTGTCCCTCTTTGTCTCGGTCCATAATCACGCAAAGCATCACCATTGGGAACCCACCAGTTGAAGTTTGTGTCGGAGGCCAGAAATGAAGTTTCAAGAATTTTCAGAGCGAATATCTTCGTTGCAGGGCTGGTCGTTGGTAAGTAAAAATCTCCGTCGTTATCAATAGCGTATCCAATCCCCTGGTCTCTAAGAGAGCCGGCAAAGTCATCCCAGTAAGATCCAAACGGGTCGTTGCCGACATCGCAGTCAAAATAAAGCCCCACATATCCTTCTTTTATAGTCTTGTCACCAATATTAGTAATGACCAGATCATAGATTATTGTCCCATTTTCAGGTGAACTGTGCCAGGCGTGGCTGCGGTTCGAAACCTTAACGTTGAGTGGAATGTGTCGGAAAGGATAATAGTCCCAATTTCCAACTCCATCTGAGGTATCATAGAATTCTGCTCTTAAGGAAAAATCTGCCGGGTAATTTTCCACAAGAGTAATTGAACCTCTATTGGGATATTCAGGTGGAAAAAATTCGCTTATAAACTGCCAACCGTCAG
>JADFPZ010000096.1:0-483 GCA_022562075.1 Candidatus Zixiibacteriota bacterium
CGATGCAACTTGTTTCACTGCATCTTCGTCCGCGGACTCGTCCTCTTTGACGTTGACCAGCGCAAACATTTCGGCGATGACTTCTTCCAAGGGCGGGTCTTCAACGATCACGTCTTCGATCGTGTGACCGTTCAAAATGGCCGCCAGCTTGCGCGGGACTTCGCGGCGCTCGATGCGCAACTTGGCGCGCGGCGGTTGTACTTCGAGCAGTTCACCGTAGCGGTCCAAATTGTCGAATGACTCGCCTTCGGCAAATTGCAACGTGACCACTTTGTGGCCGCTGAACCGGTCCACAATCCCGCTCAGCGATCCATCGTATTGGATCTGGCCCTGAGCGATAATAACGACTCGCTTGCACAGCGCCGCGACGTCTTTCATATAGTGGCTGGTCAACAGGATCGTGATCTCTCGCTTTTCCTGGTAATGCTTCAGGAACTGTTGAATGTTGTGTTGGGCCACGACGTCCAGGCCGATCGTCGGCTC
>JADFPZ010000096.1:493-9026 GCA_022562075.1 Candidatus Zixiibacteriota bacterium
GTCCAGAAAGAGAACTTCGGGCGAGTGTAACAAGGCCGCCGTCAACTCCATTTTCATACGCTCGCCCAGCGACAGTTCGCGTACGGGTTGCTTAAGCAGGTCAGCGATGTCGAGCAGCTCGGTCAGTTCGTCTCGCGTGCGATCGAAGTCCTTGGTGTCAATTCGGTAGATTTGTTGGTGAAGTCGGAATGACTCTTGAGCAGGCAAGTCCCACCAGAGTTGATTCTTCTGGCCCATCACCAGCGCGAATCGGCGGCGGTACGCGTTCTCGCGTTTCCAGGGAATATGCCCCATGACTCGTGCCGTTCCCGACGTGGGATTGATGACTCCGGATAGCAACTTCAGCGTCGTCGTTTTTCCCGCGCCATTGGGACCGAGGAACGCAACCAACTCGCCCTGCTCGACCGTCAAATCGATTTTCCGAACGGCTTTCACTTCGCGGTATTTCCGCCGGAACAATCCGCGTAGCGAAGCAGCCAGCCCCTCCTGTTTTTGGTACACGCGGTAGGTCTTTGCCAAGCCTTCAATCTCGATGATCGCCATGAGCCGATTATAAGTTGACGCGCGCATCGCGGATAGCCAATGACATTCGGCAGTGGGTCACTTGAAGAAAAGAAGCCCAGCTTCCCGAAGAAGCCGGGCTTATGAAGCGCAACAGACCTCACTACCTGGCATTCGTTCGCGTTGTGACATTGCCACCCTTACGCTATAATCCGCGCGATGATTTCGCCGCGTGTTGGTATCGGTCACGACACTCATCGCCTTGCCGACGGAGGCCCGTTGCGGATGGGCGGCGTGGATGTGCCTCATGATCGACATTTAGTTGGCCATAGCGACGCGGATGTTTTGTTGCACGCAATCACGGACGCATTGTTGGGAGCCGCGGCGCTGGGTGATATTGGGAGTCTGTTTCCCGACACCGATGAAGCAAACCGCGGACGCGACTCAGCCGAAATGCTCCAAGTCGCAAACCAGCGAGCGCGTGATGCGGGTTACAAGATCGCCAACCTGGACTGCATTGTTTTTGCTCAGCGGCCAAAACGGTTTTATCTACCAGAACTTCTATTGCCGCCTCTTGAAACGAGGCAGCAATATCCGCTTTCTGGTTTTCAATTTCAGTTTCACTTAGCTTTTTCAAATACAAAGCGACTGCGGTCTTTAAGCCTGAATAAGAAAACTCAAAGCTCTTTTCTAATCTTAGCGCCCTGGGGAATTTGACAAAACTTGGGTTACCGCCTCTGGCCAGTTTATCAAGTTTGGCGCCACCGGGATAGCCCAGCCCCAGGAGCTTGGCTACTTTGTCAAAAGCTTCGCCGACCGCATCATCTTTAGTAGCGCCCAGCAGCTGGTACTCTCCAAAATCTCTGACTTCAACAAGCATGGTATGTCCGCCCGATACTATCAGGGCCAGGTGATGTCGCTTTATTTCTTTGTGTTCTAAAAGATTTGCTACCAGATGCCCCTCTAGATGATTAACTGCCACAAAAGGGATGTCTCTGGCAAAGGCCAGCCCTTTGGCAAAAGTCAAACCAACCAGTAGCGGGCCTATCAAGCCCGGGCCGTTAGTTGCCGCAACCAGGTCAATATCATCCAGCTTTACTCCTGCCTCTTTTAAGGCCTTTTCATAGACCGGCAGGATAGTTTTTAAGTGCTGCCGGCTGGCAATTTCCGGGACAACGCCGCCAAATTTGGAATGGATTGATTGTGATGATATGATGTTTGCCAGCACTTCCTGTCCGTCTCGAACAACTGCTGCGGCTGTTTCGTCGCAGGAAGTTTCTATTCCCAGAGTCAGCATGCTATTTGATAAAAATTTTGACGCTTAAAACTGAAGAGCGCTTTACCCGAAACCGGGGCGGGCAGGCGATGCTGATAATGGCACTATCTGCTCCGTTAAGCTGGCTAAAATCTACCGATGCTACCAGGGCGTTTTTGTTAAGCAGATTAATCTCTTTGGGAGGGCCGGTCATTTCTATATCAACGCTGGCAGGCTCAATGCTGACGCTCTTGCCCGACGGGCTGTTGTAAATCAAAATCGGCACATTTTCAAAAAGACGTGTTTGAACCGGAACTATTTCTATGTTAACCTGAATAGAGTCCGGTTCCAGAGTAAGCCCGTAGGCTTCGGGATAAACAACTGCCAGTGTTAATGAAAGGTTGTTGCGCAGGCCGCTTACTTCTTTCTGCTCAGTAGTCAGAGATTTGATTGAGCGCAGCACTGAGCGTGCGCCCGACACTTTTATTTTAGGCGGAAGCGGTGTTTGAATCTCTTTTACTGCAAAGCCTTCATCCGGTGTTATGATAATATTCGGCATAATTTCTTTTTCCTGTTGATCGAAATAATCCACATTCAGCAGGAATGAATTCGGGGATAAAACTTCATCCATTGACAAGTCTGTCCGGGGGTCAATCAGAGATGTATTTGAGGTAGTCAGGTCAATATTGTATCTGCCCGGCCGGTATTGGGTGGCGTTAATGCGAAGACCCGAGGCGCGCCATTTGTTTCTTAAGAGCTGCTTACCCGAAGCTGTCACCAGTATAGTCAATGATTCCGGCGGATTTTCTGCCAGCGCCAGATTTTCTGCCAGCATTATTTCGTTTATGGGCAGAGTTAACTGGTGATTATAGGTTTTTTCAGTAGCCACATGAAACCATAACAGCAGGCCCATCAAAACAGCGCCAGTTCTCAGCCATATATTTGTCATCGATTTTTTCATCTTTAGTTATTAACCCGGCTCATACTAATATATCGAGGTTGTCGAAGCAATTCTGAAACTATATGGAAATAAAAAGCAGTCTAATCAACCCGGCTGGGATTATTCCACAAAAACCGGGTCAGCCCTTTGTCGCTGCCAATCCAGAGATAGTCTCCTTGGAGTTTCAGATCAAAAATATAGGACGAGGGCAGGCCGTCATCGGTGGTGAATTCTCTGGTGTATGGCTTGGGGTTATCGTGAAATAGCATGGTAAAACCGAGGCTTGAGGAGGCTACGGCAATAGTATCATTGACAGCCAGGGCACGATAGTTACGGTCAATCGTGACCGAACGGTATGGCTCTGTCTGGCCGGTTTTAAGATTCAGCCTGAGCAGACCGTCGCTGGAAGCCAGCCACAAAAATTCCTGCCAGCGTTCGATTGCCAGGCACTTGCTGAAAATAATAAGATGCGGGTCCTGAAACAGCTGAAGTTTGCCGGTAGTGAAAAACCAGCGATAGGCACCCCTGCTGGCTGCAATCCATAAAGTTGTATCTACCAGCTCAAGGTCATATATGATCTGTCCAAATAACTCGGCCGGTCCGGTGACTCTCTGAGAATCAGTCGCCGGCAGGATTAAGTTCAGGCCGCTGGCCGTACCGGCAAAAATTGAGTCACCTCTGATTGCCAGCGACAGTACATTTTCATCAGTCAGCCCATCACGTCTTTTGAGCCGGTCGACAGGCTGAAGAGTCTGCCGGTCAAAGACCATAATCCCCAGCTCGCTGCCGGCAAATACAAAATTTTCGTTTGAGGCCAGACAGTTAATATCCAGGGCAGGAAAATCGCGTGAGAGGCCCGATTCAATATGTTCAAATTCATTATACTCCGGATCAAATATAGTTATACCGCTGCGGTAATTATCAATTATTGCTCCGGCCAGCCAGAGGAACTCTTCATCCATCAAAATAGCGTTTACCCTGTTTTGAAGCAGACCATAGGGCAGTAAATCTATATGGCCGGAAGTGCCCGAGGCGGTAGCTGCCCCGAGTCCCCAGGTACCTATCCAGAGGGTACCGGTAGCATCTTCTATCGTATTATTAAAGGTGTAATATCTGCCCTCTTGGTCGACCAGCCGCCCATCGTTTAAATAATTGAACCCCTTGGGGGCGAACATAACCTTGGGAGGTGCCACTACTTTTTGCTCAGACAGCAGCTGGGGCAGTTCAGAAATTTGGTACCAGCGCTCTACCAGAGAATCGTACTTGAATAATTCTGTTGAGGACTGAACATAGATATCCTGCCCGAAGTGGTCTGCCCAGACACGGCGGATATCATTGTCATCGATTCCATATTTCCCGGTCAGCGGCTGTTCCCAGCTTTCTGAAAACTTATTGTAAACTATCAGGCCGCCAGTAGTGGCAAAAAAGACGCGATTATTAGTGCTGGCAATATCTCTGATAAAGCTGAAATCCGAAAAAGTGACTGTTTGCCCTTTTGGATTAAAAGCAAAGGCTTGAGAAGACAGTAAATGAGAAAACAGTAATAGTGAGACAAAAATATAGCCTATAGCCAAGACCAGAGGGACGGCCTTTTTTGAGCTGTTAATTTTTGTATGTTTCAGTCTCTTGTCCATTTCCGGTTAGTTAATTCAAAATGGCGAACTTACTTGAGACAGTCAAGAAAGCAGAATGATTTTTTGCTTAATCGAAAAGACAAAATTGATAAATTATTTAATTTTGAATCTGTAGAAGCCTCTATTTGGATAGTCATTGCCTAATTCGTAAATTTCGTCTGCTGTCAGCCAGGGATTGTCGCGGTCGCCGTTGAACAGAGGAATATGAAAATCGCACGGTTTTTTGCAGCCGGTTGCTACTGCATACAAATTGTCTTTCTTATTACCAACCAGCATATGCATTACCACAAAAACTTCGCCTTTTGTGCTGTTTTCGTTATAGGCTACAAATATATCCCCGGGCATCAGGTCCGAAAGCGCCACCGAATCACCGTTGTATGTCAGACTCTCGAAGTTACTGCTGCGCATACAGGTCTTCATAAAAGTGTAATAAGTGTTGAGGGTCGTGTCTCTGGGAGGGACCTCCCGATATTTGACTGTCTTGCGCGCGCCATAGACGACTTTGTTAAAAAGCCATTTACTGTATTTGAGCCTGTCTCCGTTAATCGGCGCTATTTCGAGTTCAAGTTCGCGGTTATTATCATGAAGGTACTCCGCCAGAATTCTAATAGGAATGCCTTTGTTGGTAAATGCCAGGCCTTGATGCGGCAGATGAACCGGCCGTGAAATCTCTGTCTTATCAAATTCTTTGGCGCCCTTCCAGTTGCCTATCGGCAGGTGCTTGTGCCATAACGGAAAATTTGCAACATAGTTCTGAAAAGGGGAGAGCAAAGTAGAATCAGCATGACGATAACCATCGGGCAGAATAAACTCTGAGTCAAAAGTAAAGATGGTATCTTTCATTGTGATAAAATCGTAATTCTGGCGGTAACGGTAGTTAATTCCAGTAGTGTCTTCTTCGGGCTCTGCCACTAAGGAGACAGCCAGCATTGATAGAGCGATAATGAATTTCAAGAAGTATGTCATGTTTTGCACAAATACTTTTACTCTCTCAGCCGTTGATTTCTCCAAAAATATCCACCAAATATAAGGACTCATTACTGAACTTGTAAATAAGTTTGTTGGCACGTATTTTTGAACAGGGCCATTTGTGGCCAATCAATAGTCAAAAAGGAGGTATTTCAATGCAGACATTCTTTTTAATGACCAAGCTGTCACCCGAAATCACCAAGCGCATTAAAGACCGGGAGTCTTTGGGTCGGGCCTGGATGTCTCAGGTAAAAGAGAAGTGTCCGGAAGTAAAGTTCATTTCTCATTACGGCGTCTTGGGGCCGTACGATTTTGTTGATATTTTTGAGGCTCCCGATGCCGATTCGGCGGCTAAAGTCTCAATGATTAGCATGGCCAACGGCGCCGCCGCAGCTGAGAGTTGGGTGGCGATTCCCTATAAGCGGGTGATTGAGCTGGCCAAAGAGATTTGAGCAATTTAGATTATCTTATCCGCTTTATCGGGAGAGGGAGTCAAACCGGCCTTTTGTCTGTAAAAAGGTCGGGCTTCGATTGAAATGATAGCCTGACCTATATTGCCAACCCCGTTGCCAGACAGGTCTGCGGTTGAAAAAAGTTCGAAGCCCGATTTAGAGTAACATCTGGTGCAAAGCCCGTCAGTGCAGGGAGGTAGGAGTTGACTTGCGTTTGCCTGTGGATCGAAACCGAGATGCTACTGTGATATCTTTGGGGATATGATTTTGATATTTTCGATGAGAGCATTTATAAATCCTCACTCCAATTTCCGACTCTTACATATATAATACTAACAAATCGATGTTTTTGTCAAGTGTAATCGGGCGGATTTCTCAAGATTTAGGATAAAATATTTAGCGACTATGGGATATATAATAAACTTTTTGTTGCTATCCTTGGCTGAAATGAGTATTATTCATCTTAATACCCCCGGATACCGTAGGTTGGGGAATAAGCAAAGCTCAGCAACAGACATTTTTCTTGACAGACAAGAAAGATTTAGTAAATTAGGATTGAAATATCGTCAATATCTCGGTTTTTGGACCGGATTTCCTGAAAGTATGTTTAAATATGTCAGCTAAGGAGATGTTTTGATTTACCCCCAAGCAACAGCCTACGCTATTGAAGCACTCGCTTTTATGTCCGGACTTGATGAAAGCAAGGCTGTAAAAGCCAGACAGCTTTCAAAAATTCTCAATATTCCCGAACAGTATCTGGGAAAAGTAATGACCCAGCTGGTCAAAAAGAAATATATTAAATCCACTAAGGGCCCGACCGGGGGCTTTGTCTTGGCAGTAGACCCGACTAAAGTGACCCTCTACAGAATTATGGCAGCGCTGGACAGCCTGACACCGCTTGAAGAAAATTGTGTAATGGGTCTGCGTCAGTGCTCAGCCGAGACGCCTTGTGCTTTTCACGAGAGGTGGGTGAAATTCAAAGAACAGGCGATTGCCGAAGCTCAAAATCTGACCCTGGACAATCTTGCCGAAATCCTTTTGAAGAAAATGCGCTTTAAGGCCAACCGCGGAGACATGACCTTGCAGGATTTACTGAAAGACAAAGAATAGTCTAATTTTGATTATTTCTTAACAGAAGAACGGCGCCATGCCCTTTAGCGGTCCTGCCAATTTACTTTTACAATAATACCCACAGCCTCGCTTTTTCGTAATTCAGGCGACCTGCTGCAGTACTATTTGGCTGTCGGCTTATCCCGTCAACCCATCCATCCCTAACTGTCTCCGGATATAGCTGAGCTGCCCGACATGGTAGCTCTCGTGAAGGCTGAAAAATGAAATAGCCGCCAGCATGGTCTTATTTTTGACAGGCAATTTATACTCTAGCTTCTTGTTTATGTCATCATCTGTCAGCTCTTCTAAGCGCTTCATGAATTTTTCTGAAACATCCTCAAAAATCTTTTTTATCTCTGCAATGGGGGGATATGCCGATGGCTCTTTCAGCGGCGTGCCGCCGTTAAACAGATCACTTTTTTCAAATTCTGTTCCGGCATCAAATAATCCACCCACATAATGCCGGCTGTTGGTAATATGCCCGATAATCCAGTGCAGGGAACTGCCGGTGTCGTTGATGCGTTTGTGGGCGACTTCATCAGAAAGATCTTCGAGGGTCTTGTTGACTAAATTGGTATTTAGATTATATAAATCGACCAACGGGGCTACTCTGGGGTTCATAGGGCCTCCTAAAATAATTTCGTTTCTTATTTATAAGTAATAACGTGTAAATAGCCCAAAAGTGTCAAGTTGCTTAGAAAAAATGTGATGGATAGAAAATCGTTGAGACAAACCAAAATTAGACTAGTTTTTTATTTTTGAGAATCGCCAAATAGCTGTCATAATCCATCGGGCATTCAAGTAATCGCTTCAATTCTTTGTTTGTATCTAGATAAACTCGTTTTTTGATTTTTGGCCAAAGATTTTGGGAATAAGTTTTGTGCTTAGACCCTCGCGATATTTTTACGATTATCTGAGTATACCATTCGTTCTCGAAGTAAAAGCAATACCAATCGTGATCGCCTTGTTTGCTTTTAGGATGTTTTTGAAATCCCTTTTTCTTGATTGAGCTTATAATAGTGCTTCTAGGAATATCAGTCACGTTTCGTCAACGTTGCAAAGGATTTTAGTATATGCTTGTATTCAATTGCACTTTTCCCAAGTTCATTATCAGGAGTGTCTACAATAATGTCATAGAATTCTATAAACGATTGGTTGAAATCAGATAAAGCTTCGGATTCGGTATCACCATGTCCGTAGATACCAAACTTTTCATTAAATGCCGTAAAGGATTTATCAAGCAATTCAAGGCCAACTTCAATTGAAAGCCCTTTATCAAAAGCAAGTATATATTTTTTTGACCTGAGTTGATTAAGATGTAAACATGGCTCAAATTTCATATACAAATAATCTTGAAGCAGTCTTTTAGACCAATAAAATGGAGTAGAAGTTACTGGCTGGCGATGAAGAATCGGTGAGTTACTTAAACTGGATAGTGATGGGTTATAGATGACAACGGTTGCTCTATGACCAAAGCTGCTTTTGGAGAATTCGCTATCAATAACTGACAAAAATCGTTTTTTATCATAATTGGCAATAATCTCTGGCATAGAAATGCTCCTTACTAAATCGAACACGTATTACTTAGTACTTTCCATTTGCTCAATGAGTTCATTGAGTGTATCTCTTAACGCTTTACAAACCTTTTTTGACAAAAACAGTTCGCTTACTA
>JADFPZ010000097.1 GCA_022562075.1 Candidatus Zixiibacteriota bacterium
GCTTTGGGGATAAAGACAATATCCCCGCCGGCTTTTTTGATTTTGGCGATATCGTTTTTTTCATCGCGGGGGTACTTCTTGTAATCTTCTTTGGGTCCAAACTGCTTGGGGTTGACGAAGATAGTGACAATGACGACATCAGCAGTTTTCCTGGCACGCCGTATGAGCGACAGATGCCCCTCATGCAGATTGCCCATAGTCGGGACGAGTGCTATCGTCTTGCCTCTGGCAGTTATTTGCCTTGAGACCTTCGGCATTTTAGTTATCGAGCGGATTAGATTCATTGACACCAACTATTGGGCAGTTCAAATAGATCGCGAAAAGTTTCGTCCAAGATTGAATCCCCTCTCATCTCAAATCCTTTAAGAGTGGTAAAATAGTTATCAAATGAAGCTTCTCTATAGCTACTATCTTCCAATTTCTTTATGAATACGGATTCGACATTATTACACATATTCGAACTAACAAGAATTTCAAGTTCATGGAGTGACATAATTTGTCCGTTCGTATTATTTAGCTTTCCTGCTACTTCATTTTTTTCTAAGAGAGAATCAAGTGCATTAGAAAATCCAAAAGAGTCCTCTATCAGAATCACATAATTGTATCTAGATGCGCTTGAGGATAAGCTGTCGTTTTTCTGCAAATACTGGAAACTAGAAAGACATTGCTCCACAGCAAGACCAATGTGTTTATTTAAGAACGACTCCAAAATCTGAAGTGATCCTGTTATTTTCAATTTTCTGGGCCACCTTTTTGCTTTACATTCAAATACAATTAGGTCACGTCCGTGAACTACCAACCAGTCCGCTCTTTTTCCTTTCACTTGCGGCAAGTCACGAAAATTAAATACGTTTTCCGCTCCATAGCTGTCCCTCAGTAATATTCCGATATACTCTTCAAATATGTCTCCGTAAAGAGTCATAAATAGTTTTAGCTGCTTATCGTTTCCGCTTGGCTCATCATAATAATTATAGAAATCTTTGTATAACCTCTTAGTAACACGCTCCATAATTAGACGTGGATAAGGTGCCACTGAGCCATGTTTGGTTTCAATTATTGGATACCAATTGATAGAATAATCCAAATACTTCTTATTCAAGTATTTTTCGATTGACCCGTTACCTTCTTCTTCCTTATATTTGCTAATGGGTATGGTTAACCTATTTAATACTTTTGACCATTTCCCTGACTTGACATATTCATTCAGCCAATCTACTTCACACTTGGGGTTTTCATTGATAGTATCACCTATTGTTGCCGCTGCTGAGATGCCGGTTGCGCACCGAAAAACTTCTGCAAGAGAGAGTTCAAAATCATCATCTAAAACTCTCGAAATCATTTTAAAATAAGAACGGTATTTTTCATCAGACTCAGGAATTATCTTATAGAGAAACATATATCTTGGAAAAATTGTACGCGTTGATTCCTGCAAAGGAAATTGCTCAAATGACATTCTTATTAGCTCCTCAGGAACAAATTTGTTCAGTTCTTCTTGAGTGTATTTGAGCATCGACATGTTAGGGTAATTTATGTACTTATCAATTAACCATCCAAGTTCGCTTTCATCTATAATCTTGCCATTCTCTAGCTCCCACCGAGAATGTCTTAACATCATATCGATAAGAAATGGAAAGATAAAATATCCTAATTGCTGACCCTTGAAGCTAAAAAGATTGCGATTATTTTTTGTGGAGTGTCTAATATAATTTTTCACTCGCAAGAGCGATAAGAATCCATCGTAATTCGAGAACCTGCCAGCAATAAGTTCATATTGCTCCTTTGCCATCTGTTCTAAGCGCGTTTCTTTCTCAGCACCATAAGTATCAGTTCTTTGCATATTAAAGCCGCTCCGAAAATGTGGCTTAACTTGATTCTTCCACTTTCTGGTTGACATGCTCCTCTTTATAGAACAGCGGCTTTTCGTCGGCGATGCTATAGTCATCTTTGAGTTTGCGGATAATCACCACCGCCCGCGCCTGCGCGGTGGCAATAACAGAGAGCATATATCCAAAAATCGAAGCAAAAATTATGAATATCATAAACGCCATAAAGTACGAAACCGCGCTGTCGGCTGTGCCTCCGCGTGACCAGGCAGCGACATTTATGCCCCAGTCTATACCTTCAAACAAATTGAAAGTGTAAACGGCGACATCGGATTTGACCGGCAGATGATTAACACCGCTCTTGACCAAGTTGGTTATATTGTCTCCACCTCCAAGCGAACTTGACCAGGTCAAAAACTGAACCGCCCGAAACGCAAAATAAGCATATACAAATCCAAAAACTTTGGCCGCTGCTCCGGATATTAATGTATAGAAAGTCCAGCGAATAGGCTGGCGGATAATAGTCGAAAATGTTTCTAAGATTGAGTCAAACGTTTCGCCGCTGCGGTTAGCCGCCGCTACCGCTGGCAAAAGCAGCACTGATAAAATAAAAACCAATAGAATAAAAACGGTAAAGATGGCTATGACAAAACCTGGCAGGACAAAGAAAATAGTATAGATCCACTCGCCGATAAAAGGAATCCTGCCAATTAAGCCATAGATAAATATCAAAAGAATTATCAAAAGCACAAAGGCGACAACAGAAAGTTCTGACAAGAAGAGTTGCCTGAATCTGTCAAGCGCAAAGCCAATCGACTTTCTGATTCCCAAAAAGGGATAGCCACGAATTGCTTCAATTTCAAAAGCTGCCACCGCGGTCATACCGGTCATGACAGCCAGCAGCGCCAAGACAACGCCCGTCCAGTAGAAAAGAGCAGCAATGACGCTGTCAAAGCTGAAACTTTCAAAGGGGAAAAAACCATAGACAGAAAAAGCCCGCCCCACTTTTTCACCCTCGATAGCCAATGCGACATAACTAAATAGGTTATACAACGCCAGTCCCGCGCACAAAAAGAGGGTCATCACCAAAATACGTTTGGCGGCCAGCGCTGCCGCCGGAGCGCTTAGAATATCCCGATAATCATACTTTAAGGGAAACTGCATGGACTAAATCTTGGCCTAAGCTGCCCTCAAGTCAAGCGCATTATTGGCTTCGATTTAAGAGATTCAAAATCAGATATGGAATTCCAGAATATCCTTGTCTTCCAGCACAAAATCCTTGTGTACTTTTTGGCCTTCGTATTTTCCTTCGCCCCAGACTTTCGCGAATTTCAATTTGCGGGCAAAATCTTTGTGAAGCTCATTGGCGGCCTCCTCGACTGTCCCGCCCAGATGCAATATAAGCGGGTCGTCGTAATCCGGCTCATGCCCGGCGCGCTTGGTGTAAACCCTCATCACGCCCAGAGACTCAAAAGCCGTCATCTTAAATGCATCGAGACTGTCGTTGTCGAGTATCGAAGTAACCACCATCGCAAAATGCGGGAACAGCTCTTCTAAGTCCTTTAGCTTATGGTGGCTCTCATCTTCGTAAAACTTGTGAGCACAAACAAAAGCTTTCTTATGAGAAATGCGCGGGTCGTCTGCCCTTTCGGACGCTTTTGCTTTTAAGACAATTCTTTTTTCTTCAAGTTTACCGATTATGAACTTCAGATCATCTATCATTTTCTCTGCTGAGAGGTCGGCTACAAGCACGATAATATCAGCGTTGCGGATAAGACCGCCCAGATAGTTCTCATACGAATCAGGCGAGATTGGCGGCGTGTCAATCAGCTGAAGCTGCACGGTGTCGTATGCTATCATGCCGGTCATCGGCTCGCGGGTGGTGTAGGGATAATCTGCCACCAGCGGTTTGGCATGAGTCAGAGATTCCAGAAGTGACGATTTGCCGGAATTCGGCGCTCCGATAAGTAAAAACTGCCCGGCCCCTTCTTTGACGATATGGTCAAAGGCTTCGACCTGACGCGCCCCATGAACACCGCCGCTGGGGTTCTCTATCTGTTTTTTCAGTTTGGAAATCTTGGCTTTGAGATCGGCCTGAAGTTTATCCGTCCCCTTATGCTTGGGCATCATCCTTAAGAGTTCCTGGGCCAGACGGAGCTTTTCGCGCGTATCTCTTTCGGCCTTAAATTCTCTCTCAAGCTCGTAGTACTGGGGCGGTAGATTTGCCGGCATACTTACTTAATACAAAATAATTGCAGATTATACAATAACCATAACGAAGATAATTTAGTGCCGGTTGCGGCCTAAAATAGCTGCGAGGCACTCACAGACATAGTCAATATCGGATATCTTTAAGAGCGTGTGAAGAGGCAGGCTGACTACCGATTTTCCGGCTTTGGCCGCATTGGGGAAATCACTCGCTTTTAAGTTCAGAGCCTGGCGGTAGTAAGACAGCTCGAATATCGGCTGATAATGCACACCGCATTGGACCCCAAGTTTTGACATTTCGGCTATAAATCTGTTACGGTCGATTTTTAAGCTGTCGAGATTAAGCTGAATAATAAACAGATGCCAGGAATGCCGGATGTCGCTTGTTGCCGGTGGAAGTCTGAGAGAATCCGAGAGGTGACTGAGATTTGCCAGATATCTCTTAGCCAGCTTTGCTCTTTTCTGCTGATTTTTTTCGAAATTTTTCAGCTCGCCAATACCAAGCGCTGCGTGGATATCTGACAGGTTTGCCTTGTAACCGAAAACAGGCACATCGTAGCCCCACCCCCCCGATTTTTGCCGCTGATAAGCGTTAGTGGTAAGGCCGTGTCTGGATAGAAGCCTTACTTTTTCAATAAGCTTCTTGTTTTTTGAGGCAACCGCGCCGCCCTCGGCCGTGGTAACATTTTTGGTCGGATAAAAAGAATAAGCAGAAAGATCGGCCAGCTCCGGCATCGTCTTGTCTTTATATTTTGTACCGAGTGCATGTGCTGAATCAGAAATAAGTTTCAGCGAATGAGCTCTGCAGAGTTTTCTTAAAGAGCCGTAATCAGCCGGTAATCCGGCAATGTCTACTGCTACTATAGCTTTGGTTTTCTTCATAATCTTTCGTGCTGCATCTTCGGCCGAAATATTTAGCGTATCAGAATCAATATCCGCCAGCACAACTTTTGAACCAGCTAACATTATTGCTTCGACTGTGGCTACAAATGTAAACGGGGTGGTTATAACTTCCGTGTCTTTCAATTCACCGCTGGCTTCCAGAGCCAGATGAAGAGCCGCAGTCCCCGATGACAGAGCAGCTACGTAGGGTACTTTCAGAATTCTGGAGAGCTGCTTTTCAAACTCGGCAACTCTGCTGCCGGTAGAAAGCCAGCCGGAAGCCATGACATTATTGACTTCTTTTTTGGCCGCGCTCGACAGCTTTATATCAAACAGCCGGATTGTTCTTTTAGTTTTGCTCTGACTCATCAATCAATCTATTATAAAGTTCTGACATAGTCTCAAGTGATTTTTCCCAGTCATAATTCTCTTTTACAAATTCATAACCGGCTCTGCCCATTTCCCGACACCTGTCAGGGTTTTTAGCTAATTCGATTATTGCTTTGGCCAATGCTTTTGGATTTTCCGGCTCCACCAGTATGCCCGTTTTACCATCGATTACAACTTCGGGAACTCCGCCAACATTGGATGCTACTACCGCCCGGGCGCAGGCTGATGATTCTATGGCTGCCACACCAAAGCTTTCGGCGCGCGAAGGCATCACCATAAATGTATGCTCTTTTATGAACGAATAAATCTCACTGTGATTAATATGACCGACGAACTGTATGATATCGCTTAGCCCCAGCTTTTCGGTCAGTTTTTTCAGACGAGAGGTCTGAGCGTTTTCTGCACCGGTCATACTCAATTTTATATCTGGAATTTCTTTTTTAACTTCAGCCATTGCCTTAATAAGAATATCAGCGCCGGAGACCGGGCGATGATTTTTGATAAAGCAAATCTTGATGGCTGTACTCTCCTCTGTTTCTAAAACGCTCTCAGGGATATTCACACCAAAAGGAATGATGCTAATTTTGTGGGCAGCAGAAGAGGTTATGCTTTCCGCCTGTTTTTTTAAGAATCTGCCGGTAGCAGTTATATGGTCAGCTTTTCTTAAAACCCTTTTTGTAATCAAACGTGCTATCAAGCTGTTTGATTTCTTGTCAATGTCGCTGCCCCAGACCGAAACCAAAAGCGGACGCACCCGGCTGCTCAGCCCCAGCAGTCCGTTGCCGGCGGCATAGTGCGCGTGTACAAGATCCGGGTTGAAAGATTTTGCTTCTTTGGCGGCCCGTGAAAGCTGGCTCAGATATGATAGTTTTCCTTTTCTGGGAAGATTGACTGTCTCTACAGATGATAACGGTTCTCCGCCTACTGAAACCAACTTGATTTCAAAATTCCTGCGGCTCAAACCCTGGCACCAGCGCTGTACGTGCACCGAATCTGACCAGCCGAATATGAGAATGCGACGCTTAGCCATTCTTATATCAATAGACTTTCGTTAAAAAAAATGATTACCAATTTTGAAGGACTATTGTCCATGGCATGAGGATATTTGAATTATTGTTAAGAAGCCAGCTTCTTTATTGTTTCGATTACTCGGGCTTGCTCATCATCTGTCAGCTCAGGATAAACCGGAATAGAGAAAACCTGCTCAGTCACTTCGTTTGTTACTTCAAAATCTTCGGGCTTGTAGCCAAGGTCAGCAAAACAATCCTGTTTATGAAACGGAACCGGATAATAGATGGCATGGCCAATCTCCGCATCTTTGAGCCCGACCATTATCTTTTTGCGCTTTGGCGAAGCCAGTGTATACTGATTATATATATGAAACGTATTGTAATCCATGACTTTGGGGGTAGTGACAGCCTGAACATCTTTGAAGGCTTCATCGTAGCGCCTGGCATGTTCAATTCTTTTTTCTGACCATTTGCGCAAATAAGGAAGTTTGACTAAGAGTGTCGCCGCTTGCAGGGAATCAAGGCGTGAGTTATAACCGACAATTCTGTGATAATATTTTGGTTTCTCGCCATGGCTGCGCAGCATTTTACATTTTTCATAAAGCTCCTGGCTGTTGGTCACAATCATACCGCCATCACCGGAACCGCCCAGATTCTTAGACGGAAAAAACGAAAAGCAGCCCAAATCACCAATCGAACCGGAAAGATTACTTTTATACTCCGCCCCGATAGACTGCGCCGCATCTTCGACAACTTTAAGATTATGCATTTTAGCAATCTGCATTATCGGGTCCATATCCGCCATCTGACCGAAAAGATGAACCGGGACAATCGCTTTTGTTTTGGGTGTGATTGCTTTTTCTAAAAGTTCAGGATTTATGTTGTAACTGTCCGGCTCTATATCTACAAAAACCGGACTGGCGCCAAGGTGCGAAACAACTCCGGCAGAGGCAAAAAACGAAAAGTCAGAAGTGATTACTTCGTCGCCGGGACCAACATCGCAGGCTCTCAGACTTAAAAGCAGGGCGTCTGACCCCGAGGCAACAGCCACAGCATATTTTGTGTGGCAGTACTCGGCAATCTTTTGTTCAAGCTCCGAAACTTGCGGACCAAGTATAAAAAGTTCGCTTTCGAATACTTCAGATATTGCGGCGTCCATCTCTTCTTTGAGATAGGCGTATTGTCTCTTGAGATCTAAAAGTGGTACTGCCATTGCTGCCTGTGGCTATTCGTCTTCCCAGCCCTGATTTTCCAGCAGCTGCTCTTCGGGAACATCGCGCAGAGGTTTTCCCGGAACACCAATCACTATTTTCTTAGGAGGCGTGTCACTTGTTATTAAGGTACCGGCACCAACCAGAGAATCCTCGCCGATTGTTTTGCCCGGCAAAATAGTAGAGTTTACACCAATTCTGGCGCCCTTTTTTATAATGACACCTTTGAAATGTTTGAAACGCTCTTTGGTTCTGCCAACGAAATTGTCATTGGAAGTCGCCACGCACGGCGCCACGAATACACGGTCTTCGATTTCCGAGTAGGCTGTGATATAGACGTTGCTTTCGAGTTTTACATATTTTCCGATATTACATTTATTCTCAATAGCCACTCCCCGGCCGACAATTGTCGCTTTGCCGATGGTGACCTGCTCACGAATAGTAGCCAGGTCTGCTATCAATACTTTTGTCCCGATATCAGAGCCGCGATATATAATTACATGGGTGCCGATAATACAGTCTGAGTCTATCTTGCAGGGCGGCAGCTCATCATCGCGGGTGACGGCGCTATTGGCAGCGCGCATGGGAAGTTTACCGATTACAGAACCGTCGTCGATGCGGACGTTATCTCCAATGCTGGTGTCATCGTGTATCACAACATTGTTGCCGATTTTACAGCCGTGGCCGATTTTGACATGCTCGCCAATCGTACAGAAATTACCGTAGCTGGTATCGTCGCCTATTGCAGCTGTCTTTGAAATTATTGAATCAGTCATAATATAACTTATTAAGAACTTTTCTTTTTTACTCCCGGCAGCCAACCAAAATATGCGTCAATAAATGATTGTACCGCTAAATACTGCTCCGGACTACTTTTTCTTAAACGCTCAAAATATTCTGCCGTAGCTGCCATAAATATAGCCATAATCAAAGAAAATCCGAAAGAAGCCACCACAATCAAAGTTCTCTGGGGACGGCTCCTGATTGACGGCACCCGGGCCTGGTCCAAAACAGAAATAGTCGGAGAATTTTCACTCAGCTGTATTTTTGAGAGCTCCCGCTGCTCCAGGAGAATTTCATATAGCTTTTCGTTCACTTTGACCTGGCTATAGAGCATTTCATATTTCCCGCGAAGGGCAGGAATCGCTGAAATAGGAACCGAGAAAAATGAGCTGTCTCGGTTTTCGTTTTCAAGTCTGTCCAGTTGCTTAGCTATGATTCTGCTTCTACTCTTAAGCTCAACAAGTTTTGGATTGCCCTGGCCAAGTTCCAGCGCTGCCATTTCGACTTCAAGTTCGGCCTGTGCCTGTCTGATTTTTAAATCTATAGCTCTTTCTGTGACGAGCTTGGTCTGTTGCTCAAAATCTACAGTTTTGTTTTCTATCTGAAATCGTTCGAACAAAGTCCGGGAAGAATCCAATTCCTGTTTAACCTGGCTCAGTCTCGTTTTAATGAAATCTTTATTATGCTTGGCTCTTTGTCCAGCAATGTC
>JADFPZ010000098.1:0-357 GCA_022562075.1 Candidatus Zixiibacteriota bacterium
CTTTGCCTGATCCCGGTGGACCCAAAAATACCAGATTCACGATTACATTGACCTCCCGCGAATTTTACCCTTTTTCATAAATCCTTCGTAGTGGCGCATCATCAGGTGTGATTCAATCTGCTGCAGGGTATCCAGGGCAACACCGACAACGATGAGCACACTGGTACCACCAAAGAAGAAGTTTACGTTCGCCCGCGCTATAAGAAGCCAGGGCAAAACAGCTATAGCCGCAAAGAATACAGCACCTGGCAGTGTGATTCTTGTTAAAATTCTTTCAACATATTCAGCAGTATTCTTCCCCGGTCTAATTCCGGGGATATAGCCACCGTTACGGCGCATGTTGTCGGCAATTTCCAT
>JADFPZ010000098.1:380-8972 GCA_022562075.1 Candidatus Zixiibacteriota bacterium
ACTGCCCGGAGCCAGCCAGACACCAACCATGTTCTGGATCCAGTCCGTTTCGGGGAAGAGCTGTGCCACAGTCGCCGGCAAGAACATTATTGATTGAGCAAAGATAATAGGTATGACACCGGCCGAGTTTACTGATAAAGGCAGGTGCGTAGAGGTTCCGCCGAAAACTTTTCTGCCAACAATCTTTTTGGGATATTGAACCGGAATTTTTCTTTGTGCTCTTGTCACCAGAATTACTGCTGCAATTACGAGTACCATCATAACTACCATTACTATTTCCAGCCAGATTGGCCGCACTCCGTAATACATGAGCTGAACTTCTTCGACAATCGCTTCGGGAAATCTTGCGATTATACCAATGAATATTATAAGGGAAATTCCATTACCGATTCCATTCTCAGTAATTTTTTCGCCGAGCCACATTATCAGAATGCAGCCGGAGGTAAATGTCAGCACAGTTAACGGGATAAAGCTAAAGTGATCCATAAATACCGCCGAGACACCGTTGATATTAATTGAGGTCAGAAATATAGCGGTAGCCCAAGCCTGCATGGAGGCAATCATGACTGTCAAATAGCGGGTGTACTGGGTAATTTTACGTCGTCCTTCTTCGCCTTCGCGTTGCAGTCTTTGCAGATACGGTACGACAGCGCCCATGAGCTGCATCATAATCGAAGCTGAGATGTATGGCATTATACCAAGTGCAAAAATAGTGGCTTTGGCAAAGGCTCCACCGGCAAAAAGGTCAAGCAGTCCAAAAATAGTGTTTCCTGACAGGGCGGCTGTAAGAATTGAACCGTCGATTCCGGGAGTAGGGATATGCCCGCCAATACGGTAAACAACCAGAATCATCAGAGTATAAAAAATTCTCCGGCGAAGCTCTTCAATCTTAAAAACGGACGCGAATTTTTCGAACACTAAACTACCTCGGCTTTACCGCCGGCCTTTTCAATTTTTTCTTTGGCTGATTTGGAGAAGGCCTGTACTTTTACTGTCAAGGCTTTTTTGATTTCGCCGTTACCCAGAATTTTGACGGGCTCTTTGATCTTGCTTATCAGACCTGCAGCTCTCAGGCTTTCCTTAGTTATTTCGCCAGCATCGCATCTGGACAAGTCGGACAAATTTACAACCTGATAGGAAACTCTGAAAATATTAAAAAATCCTCGCTTGGGAATTCTTCTGTAAAGAGGCATCTGTCCGCCTTCGCGGCCCGGGCGGCTGGACCAGCCGCTTCTTGAGCCAGCGCCATTTTCTCCTCTACCCGAAGTCTTGCCAATTCCGCTGCCGGTACCGCGTCCGACCCTGCGGCGGTTTTTCCTGGAGCCTTTGACCGGTCGTAAATTGTGTAATTCCATTATATTACTTAACCTCTTCGACTGTAATCAGGTGAATTACCGCCCGCACCATGCCTCTAATCTGAGGTGTGGCGTTATGTATGACAGTTTTACGAATCTTACCCAGGCCGAGGGCAACTATAGTTCTTTTCTGTTCTTTAGGCCGCTTTATTGTACTGCGAACCTGAGTTATTTTTAGCTTTTTCATGGCTTTATTCTATTCTTATTCTCTAAATTTCAATTCTTCTTCACGGGTGCGCAATCTAAGGAGGCCGTCCATAGTAGCCTTGACTACGTTAAACGGATTGCGACTACCCAGCACTTTTGCCAGAATATCACTTATACCGACTGCTTCCAGAATTGCCCTGACCGCACCGCCTGCAATAACACCTGTGCCCGGTGAGGCCGGTCTCATTACGATAGTAGTTGCGCCGAATTCACCGTTTATGCGATGAGGTATAGTGCCGTCTACCAGGCTGACTCCCTTCATAGCTTTTTTGGCCGCTTCGGTAGCTTTGCGGATAGCCTCGGCAACTTCGGGCGCTTTACCATGTCCGACCCCGACTTTACCTTTTTTGTCACCGACCGTTACCAACGCCGCGAAACTAAAACGACGTCCGCCTTTGACTACTTTTGCAACTCGATTTATGTGAATTACCTTTTCAACGAATTCACTATCTGCTGCGTCATATCTTCTGGCCAAATTCTACCTCTTAATACTCTATATTCTAAAAAACTAAAATTTAAGACCGCCACTGCGGGCGCCTTCGGCTACGGCTTTAATCCGTCCGTGATATATATATTTATTTCTGTCAAACACTATTTTTTCAATGCCTTTTTTCCTGGCAATTTTAGCAATTTCTTCTCCGACTATTTTAGCTGCATCGACTTTTGACAGATCCTTTTTCAATTTGCTTTTAACAGCACTGGCGTTGGTTGCTGCCGAGGCAATTGTAGCACATTTCTGGTCATCAATGAGCTGGGCAAAAGTATTTTGCGCGGATTTGGATACGGTTAGACGCGGAATGGCGGCGCTGCCTTTTATTTTGGCGCGTACCCGGCGGCGGCGTCTCTCAGCTTTTTTATTTTTTACTAAGTTTTTATCTGCCATTTTTTATCTCAATTAAGCTGCGGCACCGCTGCCGGCTGTCTTACCGGCTTTGGTCCGCACATATTCATCTGAGTAGCGGATGCCCTTGCCTTTGTAAGGCTCCGGCTTTCTAAATGAGCGAATCTTGGCAGCAGCCTGTCCGACCATTTCTTTGCTGATTCCGCTAATTGTTATTCTGTTTGCTTTTCCATCTACTGCTATATCTACACCCTCGGGCGGATTAAAAACTATCGGGTGCGAATAGCCCAGGTTAAGCACCAGGATTTTGCCTTTTAGCTCTGCCCGGTAACCGACACCTATTATATTCAATTCTTTCTTAAAGCTGCTGTTAACACCCACCACCATATTATTGATCAAAGCCCGGGTTAGGCCATGCAAAGCCCGCTGGCTTTTCTCATCACTTGAGCGTGTCACCACCAACTGATCGCCATTAACAGCTACAGAGATGCCGGGTAAAGTCGTGTAAGACAATGTTCCTTTGGGTCCCGTTACAGTGACCAAACTGTCTGTCAATTCGACTTTTGTCTTATCCGAAATTTTAATAGGCTGTTTACCAATTCTCGACATTCAAAATGTTCCAATCTACCAGCACTTTAAGAGTACTTCGCCGCCTATCCCTTTTTTGGCGGCTTCAAAATTTGTCATCAACCCCTGTGAAGTGGAAATAACCATCATGCCGCGGGAGTTATGTATCGTCTGCTTTACTTTTTGCGAATCAAAATAAGAGCGCAATCCGGGGCGCGACACGCGCTGGATGCCTTTGATAATGGGAACATCGCCGGCACTATAGCGCAGATAAACGCGCAAGATGCCCTGTTTGTTATCTTTGAGCTCTACCAGGTCTTTTAAGTATCTCTCATTCATGAGAATTTTAACAATCTCTTTTTTGAGATTGGAAGCCGGCACATCAACAGCATTTTTATTAGCTTTGGCGCCATTTCTAATTCTGGTAAGTAAATCCGCTACCGGGTCTGTCATTGTCATATCAAACTATCTCCGTCTTTCATTACCAGCTGGCTTTTGTAACGCCGGGGATTTCTCCGAGCAGCGCCAATTCTCTAAAGCAAATCCGGCAAATTCCAAAGCGGCGCATAAAGGCTCTGGGTCTGCCGCATCTGCGACAGCGGCTATAGCCACGAACACCAAATTTGGGTTTGCGCTTTTGTTTTTCAAGTAAGCAAGTTTTTGCCATATCTTTTATTTCCTGAACGGCACGCCCAGTTCCGTCAAAAGCCATCTGGCTTCTTCGTCTGTCTTAGCCGTCGTAGTAAATGTTATATTCATCCCTCTGACCTTATCAATTTTATCCATATCGATTTCAGGAAAGATGAGTTGTTCTGTCAGTCCGAAATTATAGTTTCCCCGGCCGTCAAAGGAGGTCGGCTTAAGTCCTCTGAAATCACGAATTCTGGGAATGGCAACATTTACCAACCTGTCAAAAAATTCGTACATAGTATCTCGGCGAAGTGTAACGGCACAACCGATGGGCATGCCCTGCCTGAGCTTAAAGTTCGAAATACTTTTCTTGGCCCGCCTTATCTGCGGTTTACGTCCGGTTATCCGGGAAAGATCATTAACTGCCGCATCCAGAGATTTGGGGGTCTGAGTTGCTTCGCCGACACCAATATTGACCGTAATTTTAGTCAATTTGGGCACCTCCATAGTAGAAGAATACTTGAACTCTTCCATCAGTTTCGGTACAACTTCTTTCTTGTATTTTTCAAATATAGTAGTCATTACTTTTATATTTCTTCACCGGTTTTCTTGCAAATCCTGATTCTTTTGGTCTTGCCGCCTTCTGTAATTTCTCTTGAAGAAATCTTGGTCGGTCCGCTTAAAGCAGGATTAAATAATCCAATATTGCTGATATTTATTGGTCCTTCAATGGTGATAATTCCACCCTTTCGATTTTTCTGGGTCGGGCGCTGATGTTTTTTACGCATATTGATGCCTTCAATTATAATAGCCTGCTTCTTAAAATTAAGATTAAGAACTTTCCCTGTTTTTCCTTTATCAGCACCAGAGCGGATGTAAACGATGTCGCCTCTTCTGATTCTCATTTATATAACCTCAGGGGCCAGAGATATGATTTTCATAAATTGTTTTTCCCTGAGTTCTCTGGCTACCGGCCCAAAGATACGCGTCCCCAGCGGTTCACGCTGGTCATTTATAATTACTGCGGCGTTGTCAGAAAATCTGATCAAAGAACCGTCTTTTCTGCGAACCGGCGCTTTGGTTCTGACAATCACAGCTTTGCATACTTCTGACTTTTTTACGGTGCCGCCGGGTATAGCTTCTTTAATTGCCACTACCACAATGTCACCAATTCGGGCAGTTTTTTTTCTGCCGCCAAGTATTCTGAAACACATGGCTTTCCGTGCTCCGGAATTATCCGCCACTAACAACATTGTGAATTCTTGAATCATTAGAAATATTCCAGTCTTTACTTTGCTTTCTCAACAATTTCGACCAACCGCCAGCGCTTAGTAGCCGACAATGGTCTGGTTTCCATAATTTTTACTACGTCGCCGATATTAGCTTCGTTTTTTTCGTCGTGGGCATAATATTTTGAGAATGTTCCCACAGTTTTAGAATAAAGAGGATGTTTCATTCTTCTGTCCACTCGGACAACTATGCTTTTGTCGGCCTTGTCGGAAATAACCCGGCCAACTCTGGCTTTTCTATAATTTCTATGAAGGCTGTTTTCTGGCATCTTAATCTTCTCTATATGCTATTTCTTCTTATCCTTTGTCTTGGCATCACCTAAGACCGTAGTAGTTGTTTCAGCAAGTTTTCTTATGTTTGTCTCATCCTCTCGCAGTATAGTCATGACCTGTGCCACTTCTCTTCTGATTTGTCTTAAGCGAAGCGGATTGTCCAGAGCCCTTTGAGACTGCTGCATACGCAGATTAAATTTTTCATCCATCAGCTCAGCTCTTTTCTGCTCAAGCTCTGCTCTGGTCAACTCTCTAAATTGCGGAACTTTATTCACTACTATACGCCTTCTGTATCTTCTCTACGGATAAACTTTGTTTTAATTGGCAGCTTTCTGGAGGCCAGACGCATGGCTTCTCTGGCCAGTTCTTCACTGACTCCTTCAACTTCAAACATAATTCTACCCGGCTTAACAACTGCCACCCAATATTCCGGGGCGCCTTTACCTTTACCCATCCTGGTCTCTGCCGGTTTTTTGGTTACCGGCTTATCCGGAAATACCCTAATCCAGATTTTGCCGCCACGTTTGATATAGCGCGTCATAGCCACCCGAGCTGCTTCAATCTGACGATTTGTCATCCAGCAAGGCTCAAGGGCTTTCAGACCGTATTCACCAAAATCAATATTATACCCGCCCTTGGCTTTGCCGCCTCTGCGGCCGCGCTGCTGCTTGCGGAACTTTGTTTTCTTGGGCATTAACATAAGTTTATCTACCTGGAAATAATATTGATTTCCTTATTTCTCCTTAGAGTCGTCTTTAGCATTTGTAGCCGGTTTGTCGGCTGCTGGTTTTGAATCGGTTTTCTTCGGCATAGTCTTTTTCTGTCCTGTCACTTTTGAAGGCACCTCAGGACGAGTTCCTTTGGGAGCCTGGCCGCCTGCCGGCTTTGAATCGGTTTTCTTCGGCATAGTAGTTTTCTGACCTGTTGCTTTTGATGGCGCCTCAGGACGATGCCTTTTTGGGGCCTGGCCGGTTGCTGGCTTCGAATCTGTACTCTTCGGCATAGTTGTTTTCTGACCTGTCGCCCTTGAAGGCGCATCTGGACGACGCCCTTTGGGAGCCTGGTCGCCTGTTCCGGCTTTGCGGACACGGCCGCGAGGACGTTTGCCGTCGCCATCTCCCCTGGGTCTGCGATGGTCAGGACGGCGACGCGAGGCCTGCTGCTCGCTTGGTCGCTCTGTCTCACGCTGCTGTTCAGGCTGACCGACAAAGTTGCCCTTTCCCATAATTTCGCCCCTGCAAATCCATACCTTGACTCCTATGCAGCCGTAAGTTGTGTGAGCGGTTGCGATGGCATAGTCGATGTCAGCGCGTAGAGTATGAAGAGGAACTCTGCCGGCGTGATATTTTTCTGAACGTGCAATCTCTGCTCCTCCCAGACGCCCACCACATTGAATTTTTATGCCAACTGCTCCCATTTTCATAGTAGCAGCCAGAGATTTCTTCATAGCTCTCCTGAACGAAACGCGGCCTTCAAGCTGCCTGGCGATTGAATCTGCCACTAAAGCTGCATCCAACTCCGGCTTTCTTACTTCTACAATGTTCAATACAATATCTTTACCGGTCAAAAGCCTGAGCTCATCGCGTAGTTTATCAACCTCGGCTCCTTTTCGACCAATCACTATTCCGGGACGCGAAGTATGAATATCTACAGATACTCTCTTGGGGACGCGTGCAATCTGAACGCTTGAAATTCCGGCGTTTTCCAGACGGCGCTTTACATATTTTTTAATCAGTATATCTTCGTACAGTAAATCTGCAACCTTATATCCCGGCGCGAACCAGCGGCTGTTCCAGGTGCGAATTATGCCCAGTCTGAACCCAATGGGATGTGTCTTTTGACCCAAAACTAAATTCCTAACCTCTTACTTATTACCTTTTTTGACAGCCTTTGTTGTTGTTCTTTTGGCTGCGGTAGTTTTAGCCTTTACTGCCGGCGCTCTGGATTTTTTACGTCTTGCCTTGACCGTTTTCTTAGCACCGACTTTTTTCGTTTTCTTTACTGCAGCAGCTTTTTTGTCAGCTTCGGCGGACTTGCCTGCCTTGGCCGACTTTCCTGCTGGCTGGGCAGTTATGTCTGCTTCACCTTCGAGATGTATCGTCAGGTGGCAGAAACGTTTTCTGATTCTGAAGACACGTCCCATTGATTGAAATCTCAATCTCTTGGCAGTAGGGGCCGAATCCACTATCACATTTTTCACCATCAAGTCTTCCGGTTTCAGATGGTCAGTCCCCTGGATCGACAGAGCATTGGCTGCGGCAGACTTAACAGTTTTAGCGATATGCCTGGCCGCGATACGGGGAGTAAAGTTAAGCACGTTAAGTGCTTCTTCAACCGGAAGTCCTTTTACCATGTCGCCAACCAAGCGCATTTTGCGCGGCGGGATGCTGACATATTTCAATTTTGCCGTTGAGCGCACTAACATAGCTTTTCTTATCCTGCACTTCTCTTTATAGCAGATCCACGTTCGGTCAACTTACCGGCGTGCCCGCGAAAAGTTCTGGTGGGAGAAAATTCACCAAGTTTATGTCCGACCATATTTTCTGTGACAAAAATCGGCACAAATTTCTTGCCGTTGTGAACCGCAAAAGTATGCCCCACAAATTCCGGCAGGACGGTTGAGCGTCGCGACCAGGTCTTGATGACTTTCTTTTCATTTGATTCGTTAAGAGCCTCAACTTTTTTCTGAAGCTTTTCGTCTACATACGGTCCTTTTTTTAATGAGCGTGGCATTAGTTCAGTCTACTCCCTATTTTTTCGCTCTGCGATCTTCCACAAGATGGGCGGTTGATTTTCTTTTACTTCTGGTCTTGTAGCCCTTGGTCGGCTTACCCCAGGGTGTACATGGATGACGTCCGCCGGAGCTGCGGCCTTCGCCGCCACCCATAGGATGGTCAACCGGGTTCATGGCCACACCCCTGACTGACGGCCTTCTGCCTCTCCAGCGCGCGGCACCGGCTTTGCCCCAGGTGACATTTTTATGAAACAGGTTCGAAACCTGACCATAAGTTGCAAAGCAGGAAGTGGGCACTATTCGAACTTCACCGGAAGGCATTTTCAGTGTCGTTTTGTTTCCTTCACGAGCCACCAGCTGAACAAACGAGCCGGCCGAGCGGGCCATCTGAGCGCCTTTGCCCGGACGCAATTCAATATTGTGACAGATTGTTCCCAGCGGCATATGCTGCAACCTGGTAGCGTTGCCAATTTTGTTGTCAACATTTTCGCCCGAGACAACCATAGTGTCTACCTTGAGATTAGCCGGAGCAACAATATATCTTTTTTCACCGTCAAGATAATGAAGCAGCGCGATTCGGGCCGAACGATTCGGATCGTATTCTATTGAAGCTACCCTGGCCGGGACATCAAACTTGTTCCTCTTAAAGTCAATTAGGCGGTAGCGGCGCTTATGTCCGCCGCCTCTGCAATAGGC
>JADFPZ010000099.1 GCA_022562075.1 Candidatus Zixiibacteriota bacterium
ATCAGGGCACAGTTCGCCCAAAAAGCCAATATTGAGATGTCGATAATTTCTGAAAACTTCTTTGAGAACTTCAAAGAAGAGACCGGCCATGATGCTCTATTTGAGCAGGTCGGCTATCTCTTTTTGCTTTCAGATGATGACGAAGTAAGCTCATTCAAGAAAAGCTGCGAGCTTCAGAAATCTCTCGGCCTGCCAGTCGAACTATTAAAACCTGTCGATATTGCCAACATTGTCCCACATGTCAGACTCGACGATATCAAGTTAGGGACATTCTGCAAAAAAGACGGCATCTCCGACCCGTGGGAATTTTTGAGCGGTTTTGAAAAGGCTTCCAAACAGATGGGCGTAGTGGTCGAACTGGAGGCTGAGGTGGAGTCAATCGATGTCGAATCCGGCAAAATCAGAGGAATTCAAACCAGGCGAGGTCATATTAAAACTCCGATAGTGATCAATTGCGCCGGACCCTACGCCAAAAAGATAGGTGAAATGGTAGGTGCCGAGGTTAAAGTCGAGCCATATAAAAGACAGATAGTCAATACTGCTGAACTTGACTTTATTAATCCCGGTATCCCGATGGTTGTCGATGTAAAATCCGGGCTATACTGCCACAAAGAAGGCAGCGGCCTCTTGTTGGGCTGGGCGGATAAAGAGAGAGAGCCATCTTTTGATATCTCAGTTGAGCCGGACTATACCGATGCAATTTTGGAAAGGGCACTCGACAGGATTCCCCAGCTTGAAACAGCAGAAATCGCTAACCAGTGGGCAGGGCTTTACGAAAGTACGCCTGATCATCAGGCAATAATCGGCTGGGAGTCGAAAGTTGAAGGAATGTTTCACTGCTGCGGCTTTTCAGGTCATGGCATAATGCATGCACCGGCAGCAGGGCTGATTACTTCGGAAATTCTGGCAGGTAAAGAGCCCACGATCGATATTTCTTCTTATGCGCCTGAGAGGTTTGCCAAGGGCGAATTTGTGACCGAAACGAATGTAATATAGACTCGTGGAGAAAAGTCAAATTCGAATCTACTTAGTTCTCTCCCTCTTCAGACAAATCAAGCATCTTGGCGCCGTCGGTGTACTCGACCGTACGTGAGTGAGTCAGTTTTAAAAGTTTCTGAGTCACATCTTTAATCTTTAGTGCCGATGCTTCTACAACTTTTAGTTTACTGATAGTATCAGGATTCAAGTTTTCCTGCTTAGCCAGAAGAAGCTGCACGTTGCCCAAAATTGCAGTAAGGGGATTGTTGACTTCGTGGTTAACTGTTACAGCCGTATCGGTGATGGCGCTAAGCCTCGCCTTTTCTATTGAAGCTTTGGAAGATGTCGTGCCAGGCCCGGACTGATCTGCCGCCAATGATAGAGACAGTATAGATGTCAGAGTTTCCAAAAACGAACTGTCGATATCCGAGCGCAGTTTCCCTTCTTGAATTCCAATCAGCGCCCCGAAAAGTTTGTCACCATGACGAAGCGGGATTGTAAACAGATGGTACGGTTTTTTTCCACCGAAAGACATAAAAGCAGACATCAGATTTTTTTCCAGCCGTAGAGATTGAAAGAGTTCAGACTCGGCAGTCAGAAGCTTTTTCTGGCTGGTCTTTTCGGAGACAAACGAAACGTTAACAGTCGGCTTCATTTTGTCGTCCCAGAGAAACATTGAAGCGGCTGTCAACCCGACTAACTGGGCAGAGCTGTCCAAAAGCCACTGAGCATATTGGTTTAGATCTTCCCGGTCTGCTGAGGCCATAGCCAGTCGGTTGATGAGTTGTAGTTTTTCCTGTTCGGTCGATTTCAATATTATTCTCTGGTTTGGCTCATATAGCCAAATTAGCAAAAGCAATGCCTTTGATTCTAAGCGGCTACTGAGCGGCAGTAATTTCCTGAACCTCTATAATACCCTGTAAACAGGGCGTTTTCCAGCCTTTTTTATGACTTCCAGGTTTGCATCTTTCCCGGCCAGACCTATCAGAACTTTCACAAATAACCGATTGGCAAAAGTTTGCAGCAAATAGGGTCTAAACGGTTTGACATATCGTCCCCAAGCAGTTATGCTCTTTTTTCTTAAAGACGAGCGAAATAAAGGAGAAAATGCTCGAACCGGTAATAAACGATAAGTGCGGAGTTTTTGGGATTTTCCGCCATGCCGATGCCGCCGAATTGACTTTCTTCGGCCTATATTCGCTGCAACACCGGGGGCATGAATCTGCCGGTATAATCAGCTCAGACAAAGGCAAAATCTGCCTGCACAAGGGTATGGGTCAGGTATCCGAAGTTTTTTCGGACAAAGCAAATCTGAAAAAATTAAGAGGCAATATTGCCATCGGCCATACCCGCTACAGCACTACCGGTGCCTCATCATTGATAAACATCCAGCCATTTCTGATAACCAACCGGGACAGGGTGCTGGCAGTAGGGCATAACGGCAACCTGACCAACGCCCTGGAACTGCGCACCAGCCTCGATGCCAAAGGCTCGATATTCCAGACAACTTCGGATACAGAAATAATTCTGCATCTGGCTGCTCTTTCAAAAAAGAAAACAAGTATTGGTCGTATATGTGACTCGCTGACTAAAATTAAGGGCGCCTATTCTCTGGTTTTTATGACTGGAGATTCTATCATAGCGGCCAGGGATGAGTATGGTTTCAGACCTTTGGCTCTGGGAAAACTCGGTAAATCCTGGGTGGTAGCCTCGGAAACCTGTGCTTTTGATATAATCGGAGCTGAGTATGTACGCGATGTTGAACCGGGCGAAGTCTTGGAGATAACAGACAAAGGGCTTAGTTCATATCACCCGCTCAAGTCTGTCAAGACCGCTTTCTGTATTTTTGAGTATGTCTATTTTGCCAGACCCGATTCGAAAGTGTACGGCGCCAACGTAGATAAAGTCCGCCGCCGTCTGGGTAGAGCGCTGGCCAGGGAGCATCCGGCAGATGCTGATATAGTAATCGGCATCCCTGATTCGGCTAATACTGCCACTCTGGGTTACGCTGAAGAAAGCGGGATTAAGTTTGAAATCGGTTTGATAAGAAACCATTATGTAGGACGGACTTTTATTGCTCCTGATCAAAAAATCAGAGACCTTGATGTCAGAGTAAAATTTAATGCCGTCAAAGGTGTTATTGAGGGACGTCGAATAGTTGTAGTTGATGATTCAATTGTGCGCGGAACTACCTCCAAAAAGCTTGTCAAGATGCTCCGGGATGCCGGCGCCAAAGAGATCCATTTCAGGGTCAGCTCTCCCCCCATTATATCGCCTTGTTTTTTTGGGATCGATATGCCCACTAAAAAAGAGCTGATAGGTGCCAACAAATCGATCAAGCAGATAGAGAAATACATTGGGGTTGATTCCCTTCGGTACCTCTCACTGGAGGGAATGCTTTCTATGTCTTCACTGCCTAATGCATCTTTTTGTTCCAGCTGTTTTTCCGGGAAATATCCTATCAAAGTCCCCAAGATAAACGGTAATAAGCAGCGCCTCGAACCTATTGCTGTTGACGCTATCAGCTAAGCTCCTATAAGCTCTCAATTGACAAATCCCAGTCCGATACTATATTTATGGGTAGCTAAGTAATACCTCGCCTGTTTCTTGCTTACTTAGAATTGTTGACACACCGGAAGTACAGAATAGAAGTTTTTGAAGTGAAAATTATAAGATTAATCATCTGTTTGTCTTTCTTGCTAACCGGCAATTCCGGGGCAGCTGCAGCCGTAGTTCTGCCTGCCGATTCGCCTCTTGAATTTGCAATAAAGAAAAGAACCCTACCCGAAAAACCCGGCCTGATTTCGATAGGCAGTAACGTGCAGGTAGATTATCTGATTGTTAAATTCAAAGACGAACATCAGGTCCGTTTCAACGGCAGTTCATTATATTCCAAGACAGGCTCGAGCACTGTCCAGACCAACAGAATCCTCCGACAATATCTTAATTCACTGCTCGTGCCGCTGATAAAAAACAGCTCTCAGGATAAACTTGAGGCTAAGCTCAGATATTTGTCATTTAAGGCAAAGCAGCAGCTGGCTGATTTTAATTCTTACTATAAAATCGAAGTTCAGTCGCCTGTCGAAGCTGAAAACCTGATAAACTCTCTAAATCAATTGGACATTGTAGAGATAGCTTATTTTCAGCCCAAGCCTGAACCGGCAGGAATTTTCAGTTCATCTGCTCTGCCCAACTACCAGCCCAATCAGGATTATCGCGAGGCTGCCCCTGACGGAATCGACGCTGATTTTGCCAATACGCTTGCCGGAGGAGATGGAACAGGAGTAAAAATTATAGATATAGAAGGCAGCTGGAATTTCTCTCATATAGATTTGAGCAAGGCGGTAGGAGCTCACATTGCCGGAGATCTAATAGTTAATCCTGATTGGAGAAATCATGGTACGGCTGTGATTGGTGAACTAATTGCTGATGATGACAGCCTGGGTGTAGTTGGTATCTGCCCGGGAGCAGATATCGGGACAGTTTCAATCGGCAGCATGTCAACATCGGAAGCTATTTTGACGGCCATTGAAAATCTGAACGTTGGCGATATGATTTTGATTGAACTTCATGCTCCCGGTCCTCATTTCAATTTTGCTACCAACCCCAACCAGCTGGGGTATGTTTGCATGGAATACTGGCAGGATATTTTTGACGCTATTCAGTATGCCTGGGCGGCCGGGATTGTTGTAATTGAAGCGGGAGGTAATGGAGCCGAAGACTTCGACGATACCGACATATACGGTCAGTTGTTTGATACCACCTATCGTAACTCTCATGCAATTATTGTCGGTGCCGGTCACCCTCCGGTTGATTTTAATGATCTCGAACTAGAGTCTTTTTCAAACTATGGTGAGCGCTTAAATATTCAAGGATATGGCTCTGACATTTACACTACCGGCTACGGCGGGCTTTACAATGGAGGCGGTGTCGAAGATTCTTTCTATACTGCTACCTTTGGGGGAACATCTGGTGCTTCGCCGATAGTAACCGGAGCCGCTGCCTGTCTTCAGGGGCGCTACCAAGAACTATATGGAACAAATATGACCTCCGACCAGATAAGAGATATCATAGTATCCACCGGAACTCTTCAAAAAGGAAACCTGACCAAACATATTGGTCCTCGTCCGGATCTTTTGGCGGCTTTTGCAGCGCTAAATCCTCCGGCTTCGATTTATGCTGAACCAATCTTTATTGACACTACCTTAAACGAGGATTCAACTGCTATAATACAAGTATGGCTTCATAACAGATCCAACTCCGTTTTTTTTGATTTTGAAATTACCAGCAATGATTCACTCACGAAACAATCTATTGCCGACTGGCTGCAAGTTTCACCTGCGACCGGCATAATTTTTCCGCTCGATTCTGTGGAAATTGAGGTCACTCTCGACGCTACTTTGATTGGTGATCGAATCGCAAAGTATAAAGGAGTGCTGGAAATCAACTGGGGCGTTTCTGCAGAAGCTAAAGACTCTCTGATTTTGCTGCCTGTATTTCTGGAAGTTCCTTGCTTTGATACAAGCTACTATTGGATATCTTCCAAAGATTCAAGCGGGCTGGACTTTAACTGGGTCTCAGCCAGAGAGCTGGGATTTAAAGTAAGTAACACTTCGTACTATGGAACGGGTTCCAATCCTCTTGACGATGGCACCACCGGTCCCTGGGCGATAGGCTTTACGTTTCCGTTTTACGATGGTGATTATAATTCAATTTATATCGGGGTCAATGGTGCGCTGTCATTTACGAATACCGATTTGAATTTTAACGGCTATTTCGGACAACTCTCAATACCGAATACGGATTTCTCAACGCTAATCTCTGTTTTTTGGAATGACTTGATCTTCGACACCGATTTAACACCCTCATCGGGACTGTTTCTCTACCGAAGTCCTACCGGCGATACGTTGGTAATTGAATGGTACAAACCGGGGAATTTTGTAGTGCCCTTTGATTCTACTGCTAATTTTGAAATTATTCTCACCGCCGACGGCAGGATAACAATGCAGTATCTTCATGCTGACAGCAGTAATTTGAATCAGACGGCCGTAATAGGGATTGCCGCAGTAGAGTGTGCCGCTTTGAATTATTTTGATAAAAATGTTCCGCCTGAAAACATTGTTAATCCGGGTGATGCAGTTCAGTTCGTAAGTAATCTTTGGGTTTATGCTCTGGCAGGCGACGTACAACCTGACGGCGCAACCAATATACTTGATCTTACTTTCATGGTCGATTTCATATTCAGAGGCGGCGCCCCGGCTGACCCCTTTATATTTGGCGATGCCAACTGCGACGGAGTCTCTTCGCAGATATTAGATCTTACATATCTGGTAGATTTTATTTTCAGAGGCGGACCGCCGACCTGTCATTTTATCCTGCGCCACTAACTTCTATAGCGCAAACGTTCGGTCAGTTGTAAAATTCTTAAAGTGAGAATTCCAGCCGGTACTGCCGTACTATGGAAAAGCAAAAATCGCGGCTCGAGAAATCTCAAGGAGCTTCTCCGGAAAAATACCTAATCCCAGAGTCCCGACCAGTGTAATCAGCAGCACCGCCATCATAGCAGGAGTATATTTGACGGGTACAAAAGTACCCTCGAACTTCTCCAGAAAACTAACTTTTACTACCCGCAGATAATAGTAGACAGAAATAAAAGAATTCAAAACACCTATGACAGTCAGCCAGATAAAGCCGCCATCTATGGCAGCGGTAAACAGATAGAACTTTCCTATAAATCCAACTGTCGGCGGAAAACCTGCCAGCGCCAGCATGAACACAGTAAGCGCCGCAGACAAATACGGGTGGGCTTTAGAAAGACCAGAAAGCTCAGAGAGTTCGGATTTGCAGCCGCTCCGTATCTCAAGCTGAGTGATGATCGCAAAACTACCCAGGTTGAAAAGCCCGTAAGCAAACAGATAAAAAACAGCCGCCGACATTGCCGCCGAGCCGCCGACGGCAAAGGCTATCAGAATATATCCGGCGTGGGCTATTGAAGAATAAGCCAGCATCCTTTTAATATTTCCCTGCCTTAGAGCCAGAATGTTGCCGACAGTCATGGTCAAGACCGCCAGCATCCAGAAAATATCAGATATAAATGCCATTTCTTCGAACCCAAAATTAAAAATGCGCAGTAGTGCTGCAAATCCGGCAGCTTTTGGTCCGACAGAAAAAAAGGCTGTAACAGGCGTTGGTGCACCCTGGTAAACATCCGGCACCCAGGAGTGAAACGGGACTGCCGCAACTTTAAAAGCAAAGCCAACTAAAGTCAGAACTGCACCGGCATTGAAGTAGAGCTGATAGTTTTCACCTATGAATTGAAAGTCGGCAGCTATACGCCGTAAATCGGTAGTGCCCGAGGATCCAAATATAAAAGCAATGCCCATCAGCAAAAATCCGCTGGCGAACGCCCCCATTATCAGGTATTTGATGCCGGCTTCGTTTGATTCCAAAGAGCGCTTGTCCATACCGGCCATTACATACAACGGCACCGACATAATTTCTAAGCCCAAAAATATTACGACTAAGTCTGTTGTCGAAGCCATGACCATCATGCCCATTGTGGAAATGCACAGAAGAGCATAGAACTCCGGACGGTCAATATTTTTGGACACAAAATAGCGGCGACCTATCATGAGAATCAGCAAAGATGAAACTACGAATAAAATTTTGAATACTACCGTGAAATCATCACATGTTACCATTCCAAAAAATCCGGTCTTTGGATTTCCCATCTGCTCTATAGCTATAAGCAATGAGACCAGCAGCCCCGCCGTTGCAATTATTGGCGCCAGATTCCTCATGTTCTTGTTATATACAGAAACCAGGATTATAAACGCCGCTGCCAGAAGAGCAATCTCAGGCGCTATGATGCTAAAATCTATTGATGCTGCAGTAGTATCAATCATATCAGATTAAGTTTCTTTGTGCGGCGACCGCCGCAGCTAATTTAGAAACCTCAGCCACCTCCAAATCCTGCCGTCACCTGGCCGTCTTCGACAATCACCGGCACTATTTCCTGACCTTTGGTCAGCTTCAATACTTCTTCTTTGGCACCGGGAGTATCGTGAATGTCTATTTGCTTGAACTCTGTCCCCTGCTCGGTGTAATGCTTTAAGGCCGCCGCACAATAGGGACAGCCTTGCTTGGTATAGATTGTCATTTCGCCAGAATTACTCATTTCAATTTCTCCATTCTATTTTCAAATGTCACATCATAGTTATAATCGCTCTCTTTAGAACTTTCGACAAACTCAAATTTGTTAGTCTTACGTACCGCAGCCGACCGCTGCATTTGCTCTTGCACTGCTCTGATAGACGGGCTTAGTCTGTCAAAAAGCGGCTTGGGATAAATACCTATCCAAAATATAAGCACAACCAGCGGTATCAAAATTACTTTTTCTCTTAATGACAGATCCAGCAGCTTTTCGTTTTTGGGATTGGTCAGTTTGCCAAATATAACTCTCTGGTACATCCACAACATGTAGCAGGCCGACAATATAACACCTGTCGCGGCTAATATGGCATAGGTGGCGTTTACCTTAAACAGGCCCAGCAGAATCAAAAATTCGCCGACAAAGCCATTCGTCAGCGGCAGACCGATTGATGACAAAGTAACAATCAGAAAAATCGTTGAAAAGACCGGCATCACTTTGGCCAGTCCACCAAACTCACTAATCAGTCTGGTGTGACGTCTTTCATAAATCATGCCTACCAATAAAAACAGAGCGCCGGTAGAGATACCGTGGTTTATCATCTGAATTACGCTGCCTTCAAGCGCCTGTGTATTTAATGCAAACAAGCCAAGCATCACAAATCCCATGTGCGAAACCGATGAAAAGGCCACCAGTGATTTAATATCTTTTTGGACCATGGCTACCAGTGCGCCGTAGATTATGGCGATAATAGCTAAGACCGAAATATAGGGAGTGAAGGCAACAGTAGCTTCGGGAAACATTGGCATACAA
>JADFPZ010000100.1:0-7819 GCA_022562075.1 Candidatus Zixiibacteriota bacterium
AAACCAGAATCGGTCCCAGCCACCATTTCTTGGAGGTTTTCAAAAAATACCAGAGTTCTTTGAATATTTGTAATCTTCGGGCCATTTCAATATTTCTCAATCAAATTTTTTGTCCAGTCTGAACCTGTTAATGATATCGGCAGAGATATCATCTTTCACTATCAAAGTACTTCCCATCAGCAAAATGTCAATACCTCCGGTGCAGAATGTCTCAAAGGCCTCTACGGGACTGTTTACAATCGGGTAACCCCGCATATTAAATGAAGTATTGAGTAGAATAGAAACGTCGGTGAGTTTTTCAAACTCGCTTATTAGCTGGTGAAATACCGGGTTGTCACTTTTAGAAACTGTCTGAATACGCGAAGAATTATCAACGTGGGTGACAGCCGGTATTATATCCTGTTTACTTTTGTTAACATTGAAATTGAAGAGCATATAAGGCGCCGGCGCGCAGCAGTCAAAATAGTCCTCTGCCTTTTCTTCAAGTACTGCCGGAGCAAACGGGCGAAACTGCTCCCGGTATTTTACTGCAGCGTTTATTTTTTCTTTCATTTGATTGTTGCGAGGATCTGCTACAATCGAACGAAAGCCGAGCGCCCTGGGCCCAAATTCCATGCCGTTTTGAAATAGCCCAAGTATTTTGCCGTCTGCGATTTGCTCTGCCGCATACTTGATATGCAGATCAAGCTCTCCGGCTCTGTATTTGATTTTGTTGTCGTCCAGGAACAGTTTTATTTCGTCGCCTGAGTAGCTTGGCCCGATTGTAAAAAACGGCTGATTCTTTTTATCTTCACCACTAATTTGATAATGCGTGTATAGCGCCGCACCAACTGCACCGCCGGCGTCACCGGAAGCTGGTTGCGCGTAAATTTCGTCGAACAAACCTTGTTTCAAAAGAAGTCCGTTAACTTTGCAGTTAAGCGCCACTCCGCCCGACAGACACAACCGCTTCATACCTGTTTCTTCTCTGATATGCGCCGCCATTTTCAGAACTATTTTTTCTGTAACTGCCTGAATCGAAGCTGCTACGTTTTCATGGAATATTTCTATATCGGATTCCGGCGTCCGCCTCGGCATTGCAAACAATTGTTCCATTTTTTTGCCGGTCATAGTCTGGCCAAAGTGGTAATCGAAATATTCCATGTTCAAAAAAATTGAGCCGTCGTCACAAATCCGCACAAGATGTTCTTCGATTAGTTCCTGATAGACAGGCTGACCATAGGGCGCCAGTCCCATCACTTTATATTCAGCCGAGTTAACCTGAAAGCCCAAATAATAAGTTAAGGCAGAGTACAACAACCCTACAGAATGCGGGTAGTGCATCTCTTTTATCAGTTTTATTTTATTGTTGTCACCGATTCCGTAGGAGGCGGTGGCCCACTCCCCGACGCCATCTACAGTAAGAATCGCGGATTGTTCAAAGGGTGAGCCAAAAAAAGCACCGGCTGCGTGCGACAGATGATGTGGCAAGTATAATATCTCTCCCTTGTAGTCAAGCTCCTTGTCGATAATACTGCTGATCCAGAGTTTTTGTCTGAGCCAGATAGGCATAGCCAGTCGAAAACTTTTAAATGATTTAAAAGGCGTGGCCATATAGCCGCTTATGATGCGGTCAAATTTTGTAAACGGCTTGTCATAAAAAACAACATAGTCAAGTTCGGCAGCTCGGCTGCCGGCTTTTTCGAGGCAGAATTTTATAGCCTGAACTGGAAATTCCGGGTCTTGTTTGATTCTGGAAAACCGCTCTTCGCTGGCAGCAGCTACAAGTTGTCCGTCAACTACCAAAGCAGCCGCAGCGTCATGATAAAAACATGATATGCCAAGAATCTTCATATCAACTTTGGTGTTTCAGTGATTCAAGTTGGTGTGATTTGCTGTCGATTTTTTTCCAGCCCGATTGTTTGCTGGAGTTGAAGCCTTTGGTGTCAAGCGGGTCCCAGCCGAAAAGTCGAAACAAAAACCCCAGCGGAGCGATAACCAGAAAATAGAAGAGAGATATCAAAAGCATCGTTTGGAATCTTCCAATACGATGCGCTACTTTTTTCCAGCCTTCCCAGGCTTTTTTCAGAAATTTCTTCATATATCAAATATTAAAAAAATCAAAATTCACTTTGAATATAACTGATTAATCAACATATTCGGTAAACTTTACAGATAAATTATGACACTTCAAAGCAAAAATATACTGGTAACGGGCGCCAGCGGTCGTTTGGGGCAACAAATCATCTATGAATTGACCAAACTTGGGGTCAAGCCTGTTGCCCAGGTAAGATCCGGCTCCAATTGCACTTTTTTAGATTCGCTGGGTTTGGAAAAAAGAGAAACCGACTTGCGCAGCCGGGAGGCACTGTCCGGGCTAACCGAAGGTATCGATTACGTTATTCATACTGCCGCCATAGTAAATTTTCGTCAGGACAGATTCACTCAGTTTGCCGGGGTCAATACTTTAGCGGCAGTAGATCTTTTTAATGCCGCTCAGGAAAATGGTGTAAGAAGGTTTCTGCATATTTCCACAGTTGCAGCGATTGGCGGAGTGCCGCGCACAAAAAATTCGGAACATTTAAAATGCGATACCGCTCTGGCCAACGAAGAATTTGAGTTTAATTTATCGGCCTTACGTATTCCGTACATTATGACCAAGCATGCTGCCGAAACAGAATTGTTTAAGTTGTCGGAAAATAGTCAAATGGAGCTGGTCATCGTAAACCCATCGATAGTCATAGCGCCATCCCGAGGAATGAACGACCGCGCCCAAGCCAAAAAGATGCTCAAAAGATTAGTTCTGCCGGACCTCCCCAACCGGCTGAATCTGGTCGATATCCGCGATTGTGCCAAAGGAATAGTAGCAGCCCTGACAAAAGGCCGATCGGGTCATCGTTATATTCTCGGCGGTGACAACATAACCGCGCGTGAGCTGGCACTGGCGGCATCGACAGAAGTTGGATTGGCTCCGCATCTGTTGAGATTCCCTAAAAGTTTCTATAAAGTGACTTCACGGCTGGCAGTAACCTTCGGAGTTTTGATGGGAAAATCAAAAATTTCTTACTATCCTGATCTGGTGCGGCTCTTAGATTACGACTGGGCCTTTTCGTCCAAGAAGGCCCGCGACGAACTCGGCTACAAAAGCCGCTCGATTTATACCTCGCTCAAAGATTTGCTGAGCGATAAATTCTTGGATACTTATCTCAAACCGATTAAGAATAACAACGAGCACTAATCACTTGTTCTTAAAAAGTATTCTGTCCAGCGAGTATTTTCCCGGGCCGGACAAAAAGACTGTCACAAAAGGAATCAGATACAAAAGCGCAAACTCTTTTTTCTGCCAGGGGTCATCAGCATGCTGTACAGCCGCCGCTACCAGCATCATGATTATGAGTGGCAGGGCCGAAAAACGGGTAACCAGTCCCAGTGCAAAAGCCAGCCCGCAGAAGACTTCGGCAAAGACTGTCAAAGCCAGACTTATTGTAGACCCCAGTCCTATCGGGTCAGGGAACTGAGACGACATCGTGCCGAAATTCATCAGCTTGTCCCAGCCGTGGCCGAACACAATAAAAAGCCCCACGGACATACGCAAAAAGAGCAGGCCAAAATCGGGCATGTTGTCTTTTAGGTCGGTACTGAATGTAAACATATAGAATTTCTCCTTTTTAGGGCTATAATTTGATTTTCCTGCCTCTGTAGGTAGCCGATTATGGCTACGGAGACAACTAAAATAATGAGCCGTATATCTCAGAACTTTTTGCACCGGAATACGTTAACATTGTAGGCTTTGGTGTGGACACTTGGAAAAAAAGAGCCGATACGGTATATTATCAGAGCAGATATTTCAGATAATCCCTGACGCTTATGTCGAGATTTCTTGATAAACCCAAACATGTTTTGGGGGTGATTTGGTTTCGACGGGTATAGTGAGGGGTTGTTGGCGTGTCGAGGTCGCTTAGGTCCTCGTTAAAAACCAGAGCAAACAATCTAATTGGCAATACATATGCCATGGCTGCCTAAGGTAACTTAGCACAGCTCGTCGTGCCTGACTCTCTGTCTTCGGGGTTGGGGTCACGGCGTCGATAATGAAGACTCGGCTGAGCAACGCCTTTAAGCTCAGCTTAAACTAAAAGGCTAGTCATTATCGTGGCCTGTTTGCCGGCAGCGGTTTTGATGAATAGATATAGACAAACTACACACGTAGATGACGACCTGGCATTATGTTCGGACGGGGGTTCGATTCCCCCCACCTCTATTTTTTGAATATAAACACCTATTGTATAATAGTTTAGCTATTAAAAAAGTTGTTGACAGACTTAGGAGTAACCTATTTTTTGTGCATATGCACAAAAAATAGGTTACTCCTAAGTAACATTTGACCAGCATTTTCGTTGTATATTACGCAGTAAGGGCTATTATATGATGTGTTACAGTTACTTGAATAAGAAAATAAAGTACTGATAAGTGATAGCCGATTAGAATGATATAAGAGTAGGATAAGAAATTGCTCATTCTATAGAAATGGCTATCTATCTAAAAGGAGTTGCTTATTATGGCAGATGAAAAGGAGAAAGAATTGAAAGCAAAGGCAGAAGAAATCATAACTTGGGCAGGAACTCAAGAAGCCAAACAGGCATTTCAAAAAACCTTGGATGCAACACGCCAAAAAATTCAAGACTTGAGAACTGCAAGGGAAGTGGATCCAAAAAAATTGCAGTTCTCTCGCATTAAATAACGACATTTTTAAATTTTTGATGGCTAAAAAGTATCAAGTAGATCAATATTCCACGGAAAAGCTTCAAGAATTACTTACAACGGAAAAATTCAATAACCTTTCAATAATAAAGGGAAAACAGCATTTACACTATTTCAGGTCCTATTTTGGTCCGGAAGGTGTAGACGCAAAGACAATTGTCACTGAAATTGAGTATGTTGACCATGACTATCTACTAGATTATGCAGGTTACTATGTACGTTGCTTTGATGAATACGCACGTAAATGTAAAAGGCTTCACTTCTTTTCTATACCATTCAACGAGGAAGACTTTCAGAAGATACTATTTGGAAATACAAATCTGCGCATCTCTGAAGCGGATTTACAAGAGAATTACATTGGATTTGTAGTATCGCGGCCACTTCCTGAAACTGTCATAGGAAGGACATGTCTTAAGACTTACGATTCAGAACAAACGAGACATTATCCAATTATCAGAGTGTACAAGGCTACTCTTTTTGGGATTCCACTTGTTGTGAAGACACTCGCATTCCAGGAACAAGACAAAGCCGTGGGTGCGTGTGCAACAAGTGCTCTATGGTCAATGTTTCAGGGTACAGGATTTCTCTTCCACCATTATATTCCTTCTCCCATTGAAGTGACACAAAGTGCTTCCACTATTCTTTCTGAGCTTGAACCTAGATCTTTTCCAAGCAAAGGTCTAGATGTTGCTCAAATAGCACAAGCAATTAGGTCAGTTGGTTTGGAACCATTCAGAGTTGATGCCTGGAGTGAATTTGTTTTCAAAAGCACAGTTTATGGCTATTTACGCGGACGCATCCCTTTGTTATTAGCGTGCGCGATAGTAGATAGATCAATTCCTACACAGAGTAATATTGAATGGCACGCTGTTGCAGTAACAGGTTACTCAACTTCCTTAAAAGGCCCGAAACTGGGCACCGTGGAAAACGATAAATACTATCACGGATCATTTAGATTAACAGCAACCAGAATAGATAAAGTATATGCTCACGATGATCAGATCGGTCCTTTTGCTCGCATGACATGGTTAGACGAAAAGTTGAAAATTGATGTTGATGGAACCGAGAGCGAATTTAATGCTTTAGATACAAGTTATAAAGATGTAAAGGGTGAAATTGGTAATGTAAAAGCGGTTCCATGGATATTGTTCGTACCGCTGTATCACAAAATTAGAATACCGCTTGAAGTGGTTTTGGACACCATAATTGAATTCAACGATATATATGATTTAGTAAGTAGTATTTTTGGAGATGAACTACCGTCCCCGAGGGAATGGGATGTATACCTGACTTCGGTTAATGATTTTAAGAAAGATATATTCGATTTGGAAAATATAGAAGAAAAATTGAAGGAAGAGATATTGACACTCTCATTCCCGAAGTATTTGTGGAGAGCATCTCTAGTGAGCGAAGAAAACCTTGTCTTGGATTTTCTCTTTGATGCCACTGATATTGAACAAAGCTCTATTTTTTGCTATGCAATCATTCATGACCCTACGCACAAAGCGTTTTTGGCTGGAGTTGCTACCTCAGCAATCACTTCTGGCTATAAGTTTACAACTCAAGTTAAAGGAATTCTGGATTCGCTTTCATCAAATTGAATTAAGGATTCTTGCCGTGGGATGAGTGAGTGTCTGGGCTCGATTCCCCCACCTCCATCAGTTACATAAATTGTTAATTCGGGCATTCAACGGTCTCTCCGCGGCTTAATAGGAAATTTCTTCCCTTTTCAGGCATCAGAGTTGTCCGCAGGCCTGTTTAAACCGGAACTTTAATTGTTTGACATTGTTCTACCGGCTAACCATAATTAGCAAATGCATAAATCAGCTCAAAAAAGCCCGCACCTGTTCCATATACCGGTTATGGGTACAGGATTCTCTATTGACACACCTCTGAAAGTCGCCAGATATGGTATTTCGTCGGTGGTATCGCTGGTTGACGATGTTTTAATAGAGCAAATGAGGAAACATCACTCTGATAAGCTCGGGCTGGAATACATAGAAATACCTGAAAGAGCCGAAGACGCCAGAGCTAATCGTGTCCGGGCTTATATGGAATTTTTAAATGAACAAATCGGCCAACAGGTCAAAGCGCTGCAGTCCTCGCCTTTTGAGCCCGGAAGCGAAATTACACGTTATTTTGAGATGCTGCCCGACTCGCCGCTCAAGGAATCCTATACTAATATGCTGGCTATGTCAGATTCGGCAGAAAAGAATAAGCTTCAGGATGTTCTGCGCCGACAAGCCGTTCCGGGCACTATTGACGTGAACCTTATGACCAAGTTAGACCGTGATACTTACAGAAGAGGCCAAAAATTACCGCCGGAATATGCGGATGCTTTGTCTGCTTTGCGAGGTTACGCAAAGAGCTCGGTGCAATCATCCATTATATTTTCGGCCGGGTTTAACCGCCGCCTCTACGCTTACCTTGCAAATTTTGACGACTTTTTCCAGGATGACAAAGGGATCTTGCGCAAGAAAATCGTTCTGAAAGTAAGTGACTTCCGTTCAACTTTAATCCAGGGCAAGTTTCTGGCAAAAAAAGGGCTGTGGGTTTCGGAATACAGGATTGAATCCGGACTAAATTGCGGCGGCCACGCCTTTGCAAGCGAAGGATACGTGATCGGTCCTATATTAGAAGAGTTTGACCGTAAGAAAACGGAATTGGTCGAGATGCTTCACGAATTATATAACAAAGCACTGGCTGGCATGGGACGTGCCCCGGTTCAGTCACCCCAAGAGGTACGTATCACAGTGCAAGGCGGCATAGGAACCGCTGAGGAAAACAAGTTCCTCTTAGAGCACTACAATATTGATGGCACGGGCTGGGGAACACCTTTCTTGCTGGTGCCGGAAGTTACGAATGTTGACGATCTTCACCTGAAAAAGCTGCAGGCAGCCGGTAACAACGATGTCTGGCTTAGTGACCGTTCACCACTCGGTATCCCTTTCTGGAGCCTGCGCCACACGGCCAGCGATAATACACACGGTAGAAGAATTGAAGCGAATAAACCAGGCAGTCCCTGTCCCAAGGGCCTCCTGGTATCCAACACCGAATTTACCAAAGTTCCCATCTGCCACGC
>JADFPZ010000100.1:7829-8930 GCA_022562075.1 Candidatus Zixiibacteriota bacterium
TGAAACAAATTGTGGAGTCTGGCGATTCGCCAGAGCAGATCAGCATCAAGAGTGAACTCGTTATGGCCAAGTCCTGCATTTGCCATGACCTCGCCGGCGTGGCAACGCTGAAGCATGGCATAGATAAAGTTGCGCTTCCGGCCGTTTGCTGCGGCCCAAACATTGTGAACTTTACCAAAGTCGCTTCACTTGAAGAGATGGTTAGCCATATCTACGGACGGCTGTCTCTTTTGACCAACCCCGACCGTCCGCACATGTTTATCAGGGAACTATCGCTCTATGTTGATTACCTCCGTGATGAACTCCAACGGGCATCGGATGGACTGCTTGATAAAACGGCTAAGAGTTTTCAAGAATTTAAGCACAATCTTAACGATGCTATCGAATATTATCAAGGTCTTGCCGAAGAATTCAGCTCAGAACAGAAGAAACGGTTTTTGAGAGAACTCGATGCTCTGTTTGAAGAAATAGAAAAAGTTCTTCCTGAGCCGGCGAGTGCCATTTCTATTGCGGTTATTTAGCAGCGAGCCATCTGACGGGACCGCTTTAGCCACCATCAAATAAGCCTTTCATAATACATTAGAGTTGTTATGAGGTTCCAATTTTGCTATTCTTTCATTATTGCATTAATGAGAGCGTGAACTAAATTCCAAATTCTTGAGGATTTTGTGGATCAGCACTATTCCGACGATGATAAAACTCAGACGTCTTTAGTTATAATTCAAGGGACAATGGTGCAGCACTACCGGATTGTCGAGAAGATCGGCGCCGGTGGGATGGGTGAGGTTTATTTGGCGGAGGATACCAAGTTAAAGCGCAAGGTTGCTCTGAAGTTTCTGCCTTCACATTTAGTTGGCAATCAAGATGTTCGCGCTCGTTTTGTGCGAGAAGCCGAGGCGATGGCCAAACTGAATCATCCCAACATCATAACGATTCACGAGGTTTCGGAGCATCATGGCCGGCCTTTTTTTGCAATGGAGCTGGTTGAGGGTCAATCGCTGCGCGATTTGGCAAAGAGTAAAGAACTTAGCATTGACAGAATAATCGAGTTGGCCATACAAATCTGTGACGGCCTAGGTGCCGCGCACGATAAAAAGATTG
>JADFPZ010000101.1 GCA_022562075.1 Candidatus Zixiibacteriota bacterium
ATTACACAATCAGCTAATTTTTTACTGACAGGTTCTGTCAGTAGTCTATCTGATATTGGTCTACGACGACGGCGACTGGGCTGTTTCCGCCATATTTTTTGCAGACTTTTGTTTCTTTGTGAGCAGAGGGGATGGAGGCGAGACCGGCAGGATCGGTCGGTCTTGCTTCTCTATTCGACATCTAAAGGAACAATTTGGAGGGAAACGTAATATGTTGTCAAAAGTTATGTCATCAGCGACACACGGAGTCGATGCTTATAAAGTAGAAGTTGAGGCAGATATTCAGCAGCAACTGCCGGCATTTATAACTGTCGGACTACCTGAAGGCGCTGTCAGAGAATCCAAAGAGCGGGTAACATCGGCCATAAAAAATTCCGATTTTGTCTTTCCTTCAAAGCGTATAACCATAAACCTGGCACCGGCAGACCGGCGCAAAGAGGGTTCGGCATTTGATCTGCCGATTGCAATCGGAATTCTTGCCGCAACCGGTCAGATAATGCGCGACCGCTTTGACGAATATGTAGTTTTGGGTGAGCTTTCATTAGACGGGGCGCTTCGTCCTGTACCCGGTGTTTTACCGATGGCACTTTCTTTTCAGAATCAAAATGGCATCAGGGGAATCATAGTCCCTAAAGAAAACGCCAAGGAAGCGGCCATTGCTCAGACAATTCCGGTACATCCCGTGAAATCATTAAAGGAAGCTGTACATTTTTTAGAAGATGAAAGTTCGGTTAAGGCGTTTACTGTAGACATAGCCGCCATCTTTAACGAGGCCCGGCATTATAAGTTAGACTTTGCCGACGTCAAAGGCCAGGAGTCTGCAAAACGTGCGCTTGAAGTTGCAGCTGCCGGCGGACACAATATTATAACTATTGGTCCTCCCGGTTCCGGCAAAACCATGCTTGCCCGGCGGATGCCTACTATACTTCCGGACCTTACGCTGGCAGAAGCACTGGAAACTACCAAAATTCATTCCGTAGCCGGCCGGCTTGAGGTCGACCAAGCACTAATAGCGATCCGCCCCTTTCGCTCACCTCATCACACTATTTCGTACGCTGGTTTAATCGGAGGGGGAAGCATTCCGAAACCGGGCGAAGTTTCTTTATCGCACAACGGAGTTCTTTTTCTGGATGAACTTCCTGAATTCAAAAAAGACGTTTTAGAAATGCTCCGGCAGCCGATGGAAGATAATTTTGTAACAATATCACGCGCATTAACAACTCTGACTTATCCGGCCGGGTTTATGCTGGTGGCAGCGATGAACCCCTGCCCCTGCGGCTATCACGGTGACCAGAACCATGACTGCACTTGTTCTTCGGGGGAGATTCAAAGATATATGTCACGCATCTCAGGGCCATTGATGGACCGAATTGACATTCACATATCGGTACCATCTGTTAAGTTCAAGGAGTTGTCGTCGGAAACTCAGGGAGAGAAATCAGAAATCATCAGAAAGCGCGTCAATGACGCCCGCAAGAGACAGCTTGACAGGTTTTCCGGTGAAGACAAAATTTTCTGCAATGCTAATATGGAATCACGGGATATTCGGTCATACTGCAAGATAGATGACAAATCTCAGTCACTTTTGCATCTGGCCATCACTAAACAAGGATTATCTGCCCGGGCCTACGACAGAATCTTAAAAGTATCCAGGACGATTGCCGACCTGGCGGGTTCCGACTCAATCGAAACAACTCATGTCGCCGAGGCGGTACATTACCGCTCCTTAGACAGAAAGCTGTGGATGTAAAAAGCTGCTCTTGCAGGAAATTGCAGTCATTTTCTTTTAAATGAACTCGCGAATTGCTCTAAAGTATTGTCCTGCATCTATATTGCAATTATCCTTGCAGATCCTGTGTTTTTGGTTATATTTAAGTAGAATCGTTAACCAGTAACCGAAGCACTTATTTTTATGAAAGAACTTCTGGACGAGAAGTTTTACAAATCAATCTTTAGGCGAAGCTGCTCAGCAAGACGTGAATTCTGTCTGAGCGGTTGCGGTGCTGCCTTTCATTATCACTCAACCACTCTCAATTCTGTTTTAATTGAAGAAAGATATTCAACCTGTGCAATTTGGGCGTTCTAAAAAGAAGGTCGCTTCAAGAAGTTTGGCTGCAGTTTCAGCCAAACGACTTCGCATTCGCTGGGGCAGAACAGCAAGCCACACTCATTTATCGCACCTGGATAATATTCGAACCATTGAAGATGCCATCAGGCGCTCTGATATTCCGGTGATGTATTCGCGAGGGAAGCACCCCAGAATGAAACTTTCCTTCAGTCCGCCGCTGCCAGTAGGCTTTACATCGGAAACCGAATTTTTCGACATAAATCTAAAGCAGGATTATTCCAGCCAGATGATTAATACTTTAAGAAAATCAATGCCCGAAGGATTTAAAGTGCTGGAAGCCAAAGCTGTATTTGCCAGAACAGCTTCACTGTCGGAAGTAATCAACCTGGTTGTCTACACCTTGAAACTGGATAATTCAATTGACACTGTGCAACTGCAGTCGCGCATCTGTGACATTATGAGCAAAGACAAACTAATAATCAGCCGTAAATCAAAATCCGGTGAAAGCGATGTTAATATTCGTAAGTCGATTTATAAAATCGAATATTCTGACTGCTTGTTGACTTTGACTCTCGGAATTGGCAGCGAAGGATATGTCCGCCCTACAGAGATTGGCCGGTTATTATTTGAAATGGATGAAAACGAAGTTTCTGAATTAAAATTCCACAGAGCGGGGATGTTCCGGCAGGTAGATGAAAATAGTCGCATTCCGGCGATAGAGTTGTAATCATGGCTCAAAAGACAAAATCCAAAACCAGAAATTTTGATCCCGTAAGAGCCGCCGCTGTTGAAAGCTTAGTTCTTATTGAGCAGGGGCAGCAGGCAGATTATGCCATCGAAAGTGTGATCAGAGACAAGCATTTCAGACCCCTTGATATCCGTTTCCTGTCACAATTGGTCAACGGCGCCACCAAAATGCGAAGACGCTTAAATCATGAACTTCGCTTTTACTTAGCGAAACCATCAACTAACCTGCCCCTGCTTCTGGCCAATGTCCTCAGGTTAGGCTTATACCAGCTTCGTTTCACCGACCGCATCCCCGATGCCGCGGCTGTCTCGGAGTCGGTCAATCTGGCCATGAGAATGATGGACAGGCCGCGAGCTAATCTGGTCAATGCAGTCTTACGTGCCTCCATTCGAGAACCGGAAAAAGTACAGTTTGTTTCTATCAATGATGATCCGGTTAAACATCTGGCAGACTTCTACAGCTTCCCGGACTATTTTGTAAAATATTGTGTCCAGGAATACGGTCTTAAGCAGGCCACACAACTCTTGCAGAATTTCAACAAACCTCCGCACGTAACTTATCGTGTAAATTTTTTGAAAGCTAAGCCTGAGGAAATAATTGAATTACTAAAAGAGGAAAAAGTCAAGTTTTCAAAAGGAAAATTTATTCCTGAGTTTTTGCATATAGACCAGGGCGGACTTCCGCTGGAAAAAGAGTTGTTGCAAAGTGGCAAGGTTTTTGTGCAGGACGAGTCGGCCGGAATTGCGGTGAGATTCTTAAACCCCCGTCCGGATCAGGACTGTCTGGACTTGGCCTCTGCTCCGGGAGGCAAATCTACTTATATGGCTATTCGCATGCGTAACAAAGGCAGGATAACTTCTGTTGATAAGTCGAAAAAGAGGTTAGAGGCTGTTGCAGAGAATACGAGGCGCCTCGGTATAAAAATTGTTTCGCCGGTAGCCTGTGATATAATGGATTTCAAAGGCGGCCCGTACGATCGGGTAATGCTTGATCCGCCTTGTACCGGCTGGGGTACGGCCGGCAAGCATTCTGATTTGCGCTGGAGTAAAACCGCTGAAGACGTAAAGAATCTGGCAAAAATTCAAACTGCTATGATTGACCGGGCGGCAAAACTTGTCAAACCCGGCGGTGTGCTGGTCTATTCTACCTGCACCATAATGCGTGCTGAAAACGACCAGATTATTGAAGAATTCCTTCTTAGAAATGACAAATTTGAAATTGACCCGGCTTCCCAGTTTTTCCCAGATAAAATTGCAACCGAGCGGGGATTTGTAAAAACTTACCCGAATGTTTACGACCTCAATGGCGCTTTCTGCGCCCGCCTAAAGCGTAAACTGTAAACAGCTTGCACTTAATTTTTAAATTAGCCCAATCTCTTAAAATCTGTATAACAAATAGAGTCAAGAATTATTATTGATTTACCAAGCTGTTTTGGTGCTTTTTCAGTTTAGTTAACTTAAAATTAATAGTAAGAAAGTAACGGGATATTTAATTTGAATCAGGTAAGAGCTTCTCGACTGGAACAGCCACAGCGGCGACAACATGGTTTTATGTCGGACAAATTGCCCTATGGATCCTGGCAGCGCCGGTTTGTTGTCTGGCTGGTTGCTCCGATTTTCGTCATCTTGGTCCTTTACTGGATAACCAATTCTGTCCTGATGCCAATTATCACGCGCCACGGCGACGAGTTTGTGCTGCCAGACTTTGTTGACCAGAAACTGGTCGAAGTTCAGCTTAAACTGGAAGAGCTGGGGCTGGGCTATGAGATTGCATCGGAGGAGTTCTCTCCGGGAAAACAGAAAGGACTTATCTTAAATCAGTATCCAATCCCCGGCACAAAGGTAAAGTCCCAGCGGGCAATCAAATTTATAATCTCGCTCGGACAAAAACTTGTGCCTATTCCACAGTTGTCAGGTTTGTCTGTGCGGCAGGCCATACTTGATCTGGAGACTGCCGGCTTGGAGCTGGGTGAAATTGCCTGGGCGCATTCTGATACTCTGCCTGAAAAAGTTGTGGTCTTTTCTTACCCGGCTGGCTCCACTGAAATTCCGCTCGGCTCGCCGGTTAATATTATGGTCAATCGCGGGCGGGCCTCGAACTTCACCTATATGCCCAGAGTAGTTGGCATGCAGCTAAGCGAAGCTGAATCGTTTTTGGAAGAAAAGATTTTGAAGCTGGGGCTGGTAACTTACCGCCGCGATGAAAACTATTTGCCCGAAACGGTTCTGGAGCAATCGGAGCGAGAAGGCAGCGAACTTGACAACTGGACCGAAATAGATCTGGTGGTCAGCAGCACGGAGTAGAAGGCACAATTCCCATACGAGTAGGTCGAAACCCGCCTCCTTGGTGAGGTTTCGACATCTATCATTCAATATCACAAACATCTAGAGAACTATTGCTTCCAAATTACTCTACTATATATTTATGGAATGACAAATATAAGACGATATTTTCGTGATGGCGACGTCGTTTTCGTAACCAATGTTTCGCATAATCGCATGCCAATCCTCGTTGATAATTTTGACCTGCTCTGGAAAGCTATTGAGATAACCAAACAGAAAACTCAATTTGATATTATTGCTTGGGCTATTTTACCTGACCACTTCCACATGATCATTGAGCCAATGAGAAATAATCTTTCAGCACTAATGAAAAGTATGAAACTATCATTCTCGTGGCACTACCGAAAAAGAGCTGGTTTGGTAAAAGGGCGCGTCTGGCAGAACAGATTCTGGGACTACATTATCAGAAACCAAGAAGACTTGAATAAACATATCGATTATATTCATTTCAATGCCGTTAAGCATGGAATTGCTGCAAATGCGATTGAGTGGAAGTATTCTTCGATACACCAGTATTTTGAAAACGGATATTATTCCAAAGATTGGGGTTCTACAGAAAAACTGTCATTCGAAGGAGATTTTGGTGAATGAGAATTTTTGAAATGTCGAAACCGCGCCCAAGAGGCGGGTTTCGACCTACTCCTGCTTGAGTCTCCACTTTCATCAAGAAACAATATCATAATTCTCGAAGATGGATTATTGAATTCCTCTGTCAATCACAGAATTCCAGTGGATAAGACCTCCCTAACCTCTTTATAGTGATTGCCTTAGGCTATTTTGGGAATCTTTTAAACTCCTTGCAAATATGTCGGTTTTTACTATATTTATGGGCTGTGGTAGGCAGCTGGGGTTGGAGTTTGCCCTGATTAGGGGCTTTATGCGCCCTTTGATTAAGAATTGACTGATTTGATTAGAAAGAAAAATGTTTAACAACCTGTCGGAAAAATTAGAAAGCGTCTTTAAGAAACTTCGCAGCGTCGGCAAGCTCTCGGAGAAAAATATCCAGGAGTCAATGCGCGAGGTCCGTCAGGCCTTGTTGGAAGCGGATGTCAATTACAAAGTCGCCCGTGATTTTGCCAAAGCTGTACAGGAAAAAGCTGTTGGTCGGGAAGTCCTGGATTCTATTGATCCCGGGCAGCAGGTTATAAAATTAGTTCATGATGAACTGGTTGCACTTTTGGGCGGTAGCGCCGAACCTCTGGCAGCGGTTGATAATCCACCGACTGTTTACTTAGTTTGCGGCCTTCAGGGTTCGGGAAAAACGACTCTGGTCGGCAAACTGGCTCTGATGTACAAGCGCAAAGGTAAAAAGACGCTGGTAGTAGCGGCCGACATATATCGTCCGGCGGCAGTTAAACAATTAAAAGTTCTGGCAGACTCGATAGACGTTGAACATTTCTATCTTGAAAACAAGACTCCGCAAGAAATATGCACGGCAGCTCTCAAGTATGCTGAGAAAAACTTTATCGATCTTGTAATCTTAGATACCGCCGGCCGCCTGCATGTTGACAAAGCAATGATGACTGAGATAACGGAAATAAAAGAGCAGACTAAGCCGCAGGAAATCTTATTGGTAGCGGACGCCATGACCGGTCAGGATGCCGTCAATGTTGCCAGAGAGTTTAACGAACGTTTGAGTATTACCGGTGTGGTACTTTCCAAGCTCGATGGTGACGCCCGCGGCGGCGCGGCACTTTCTATCCGTCAGGTAACAGGCTGCCCGATTAAATTAGCTTCGGTGGGCGAAAAACTGGGAGATCTGGAAGTGTTCCACCCCGACCGTCTGGCCTCCCGCATTTTGGGCATGGGTGATATTGTCAGCCTTGTAGAAAAAGCGCAGGAGCATATTGACCTTGAAAAAGCTGCCGAGATGCAGGAGAAACTTCTTAAAGCACGTTTCGACTTCGAAGATTTCTTAGAGCAGATGGCCCAGTTAAAAAAGATGGGGCCGCTTGAGTCAATTATAGGAATGATTCCGGGCATTGGAAAAGCGATGAAGAATGTTCAGGTTGACGAAAGAGCAATGGACCGCATGGTTGCTATCATACAGTCGATGACTGTACAAGAGCGCCAGAATCCGCACATTCTTGACGGCTCACGCAAAAAAAGAATAGCGATTGGCTCGGGCAACTCGGTGCAGGCCGTCAATCAATTGATAAAACAGTTTAATGCGATGCAAAAAATGTTCAGCAGTATGAATAAAGGTAAACTAAAAGGCATGTCAAAAAGTATGATGCCGTATTTTAATTAACATATGGAGGTAATTTAGTTGGCAGTACACATAAGACTTCGTCGGATGGGTAAAAAGAAACAGCCTTTTTACCGGATTGTGGCCGCAGACCACCGCCGCGCCCGCGACGGCCGCTTTCTTGAGATTTTGGGAACTTATAATCCGATGACCGTACCGGCAAAGGTCACGCTGTTTGAAGAAAAAGTCACCAAATGGCTTAACGATGGCGCCGAGCCATCGGAGACGGTGAGCACTCTGTTCACACAGATAGGATTTACAGAAAAATATCTGAAACTCAAAAAGGGTGAAGATGTTTCTTCAATTGAAATCAGGACAGAAATAACAGAGCGCCGTAAAAAAACCAAAGGGATGAAAAAAGCTGTAGCCGCCGAAGCAGAGGCCAAAAAAACCAAAGCAGAAGAAGCTCCCGCTAAAGCTGCTGCTGAAGAATCAGCGCCCGCCGAAGAGGCAGCTCCTGCAGAAAAAGCTGCGATCGCAGAAGAAGCGGCTCCGGTAGAAAAGGCTGCGCCCGCCGAAGAAGCGGCTCCTGCAGAAAAAGCTGATAGTAAAAAGGAAGATAAAGAATAGACGGATTCGAAAATTTGGGACAGTTGTAATTCATATTGATGTGAACCGACCTGAATCTAATTTTGGAACTCAAACGAGTATGTAAAGGGGTATCTCAAAATGAAAGAATTTATTGAGTACATCGTCAAGAATCTGGTAGACAATCCGGACGCAGTAAGTGTTGTCGAAATAGAAGGCACCCGTACCACAGTATATGAACTGCGGGTAGGCGAGGGAGACCTGGGCAAAGTTATTGGCAAGGAAGGCAAAACAGCCAGATCAATCAGGACTATACTCTCTGCAGCCGCAGCCAGACAAGGCAAACGGGCTGTACTGGAAATTCTCGAATAAAATTGGCAGCCGACGAAGAGTTTGTGACGGTTGGCCGGCTGGGACGGCCGTGGGGAGTCAAAGGAGAAATTTTTGTGACCCCCCTGACAGATTTTCCGGAGCGTTTTGAAAACATTAAGGAGATTTTTGTAAGCAACAAGAATGACTGGGAAAAGAAGAAAGTTGTTTCGAGCAAATTTGTATCGGGACGCCCGGTGCTGTTGTTTGAAAACATAGACAGCCCCGAACAAGCATCACGTCTGACCAACCGCTACCTGGCAATACCGAAAAATATGGTGATGGAGCTGCCCGAAGGCAGCAACTACATATATGACTTGATTGGCTGCCAGGTAATTGATGAAAAAACAGGCGAAGCGATTGGTAAGATTACAGAGGTTGAACTGTTTCCGGCCAACGACGTCTATATGATTGAAACTAATGACGGCAAGATTAAAAGCCTGCCGGTAATTGAACGATATGTTAAAAAAGTTGACGCTGATTCAAAGAAAGTGTTTGTCGATCCATCGGGTATGATTGAGCAGTAAAG
>JADFPZ010000102.1 GCA_022562075.1 Candidatus Zixiibacteriota bacterium
AATTTGAATTTGGTTACCTGTATATTAACAAGGAACAATGTTGTATTGGCCAGGTAGGCGACGTCAACAATGATGGTGTTGACGCCAATGTTCTTGACTTAACCTATTTAGTTGACTATATCTTTCGGGGTGGAGAGGAATTGTATTGTCCCGAAGAGGGCAATTTCGATCAGGACCCGGACGGCAATGTCAACGTCGTCGATCTTGCTTATCTGGTTGATTACATTTTCCGCGGGGGTCCGCCGCCGCCGGAATGCCCGCAGTAGTAGAGGTCTGCTTATTTTAGGCTGCTGTTTTTGAAGCTGTAATTATTGGAAGCAATCTCGTCGTTATCTTTAGTTTCTGCTTTGGCAGAGTCACTTTTATATCTGATTAATAAATTTTCTTTATGCTTTTCATATTTTTTCTTTTCTGTTGTAGACTCTATCAGAGATTTACGCTTTTTTTCAAGCTCTACTTTGAGCGCTCTTAACATTTCGATGTTAGTTATGTTCTCCTTTTTCAGCTTAACATAATAGCGTCCGTAAACAAGCATTTCCGCAACGGATATTTTATTTACCTGCTCTTGCCTTTGTTTGTTTAGAGAATTATTAAAATCTTTGTCTACCTGCTTAATTTTCTGAGTTTGACAATTTACTTTTTGTTTCATCAGGGCAAATTCTTTTTGTTTTTGCTTTTCTCTTTCAGATTTGACTTTCAGAAGAGGCTCAAAACGATACTTAAACTTTTTCATTGGTCCCTGTTTCTGCAGGTTTAAATATTTCTTTGAGGTATTGGTATGACGCTTCGTAGTCATCAATTTCGTTGATTCCCTGGCGGAAAAAATCCAGAAGCTTTCTGTTCTTTATGATGGCATCATCAATTTCAGGATTCGAACCCTTGACATAAGCTCCTATATTTATCAGGTCTTCTGCTTCACGATAGATGGCCATGACCTTTCTGGTCTGAGCTGCAATTTCCATCTCTTCATCTGTTGATACATTTTTCATCAAGCGACTGACTGAATCCAGAATATCAATAGCCGGATATTGATTGAGTGAGGCCATCTTACGCGAGAGTGTTACGTGGCCGTCCAAAATAGAGCGTACTGCGTCTGCGATTGGTTCATTGAAGTCATCGCCTTCGACCAGGACCGCATAAAATCCTGTTATTGAGCCTTTCTCCGATAGCCCCGCCCGCTCAAGCAAAGCCGGAAGCATGGCAAATACCGACGGTGTGTACCCCTTGGTTGTCGGCGGCTCACCTGCTGCTATGCCTATTTCTCGCTGCGCCATTGATACTCTGGTCAAGGAATCAAACAACAGTAAAACATTTTTGCCCCGGTCTCTGAAATATTCTGCTATGGCTGTCGCCACCATGGCACCCTTGATTCTAATCAGGGGCGGTTCATCTGAGGTAACCGCCACTACTATAGAGTTTTTCATTCCCTCCGGACCCAGGTCATTTTCGATAAACTCTCGTACTTCCCGACCACGTTCCCCTATTAAAGCGATTACATTAATGTCTGCCGATGTTCCTCTGGCCATCATGCCCAGCATTATCGATTTGCCAATCCCAGAGCCTGCAAAAATTCCTAAGCGCTGACCCTGGGCAACACTCATAGTTAAATCAATAGATTTAATTCCGGTTAATAATCTATTGGTGATTTTGCGCCGTCTTAGTGCAGGAATCGGCTTATTGTTGACAGCTACCGATGTTGAACTTTCGATCGGGCCGAGGTCGTCTATAGGCTGTCCCAGTCCTCCCAGTACACGACCGATCAATTCTTTACCGACAGGAACTCTGAGCTCCTCATAATTTGAAGTTACAATAGAGCCGGGAGTTATTCCGGTAATAGGTCCAAGCGGCATGAGTACGATTCGGTCGTCTCTGAAGCCTACTACTTCGGCTTTTATTCTGGTATCATTCTCTTTGCTCTCTATTGTACAGAGCCTGCCGATTGATACCGCCGGCCCTGCTGATTCTACAACCAGTCCAATCACTTTGGTAACTTTGCCGTAATGCTTAATAGGATTAAGCCGGTCAATTCTTTCGGCATACATCTGATAGGCAATTTGGGCCAAGCGTTTTATTCCTCGGAAATTAGTGTCTGTTCAATTGAATTAAGCTGAGAATCAATCCTGGCGTCGATATCTCCGGTGGGCGTTTCTATCAGACAGCCCCCGAAATTTACTCTGCTGTCAGGTTCTATTTTGATTTCTTTAATTGTAGAATTATTCTTTAAAAATTTGTCAATGTTTTGCTCGACAATGGGCAGATGGTCCGGATTGACTTTAATTTTAATAAAACTTTTGTCTACCAGAGTATCAACTACTTTGCTAATGATGTGCAGAGTCGCATCGACGTCAACCGAGATAGCGTCAAAGGTAACTTTGCGGCTGATTTGCATCACCAGTGAGAGAATGTTAGATTTGGCATCTTCGAAAAGCCGCTGTCTTTCGTTTATGGCAGTAGAAATCGCATTTTCAAAATCACTCAGCACTTTTTCGGCTTCAGCAAGTCCTTCTTTTAGCCCTTGCTGGTAACCTTGCTCTCGGCCTGATTTTTCTGAGAGCTCTTTCTGATGCGTCAGTACCTGATTTATTTTGATTATTTCACGGGCAGGTATCAATTTGAGACCGTCGGCGGCAGTTTCAACACGAACCTCAGGAAAAACCTGTGTGAGAATCGACACAGATTCGGCCTCTTTTTCTATGTCAAGCCTCTTCTCACCGATGTAAACCACAGGAGCTTCATGTGTGATCCTGACAACTTTAGACAATGATATCCTCTTTGCCGCCGCGGCCGGAAATAATTATCTGACCTTCATCTTCGAGTCTTCTGATAACTTCCACAATGCGGGATTGCGCTGTTTCGACATCACTGAGTCTGGTAGGCCCCATGTATTCCATCTCTTCTTCGACCATCTTTGATACGCGCTCTGAAACATTGCTAAAGATTTTGTTCTTGACTTCATCGCTGGTGGCTTTAAGAGCAATCGAAAGGTCTTTTGTTTCAACCTCTTTGAGAACTTTCTGAATGGAACGGTCATCAAGCAGGACGATATCATCAAAGACAAACATCATATTTTTGATTTCCGCAGCCAAATCCGCATCTTCAGCCTCCAGTGAGAGCATGATATTTTTTTCTGCCGTTGTATCCATCAGATTGAGCAGTTCTGCCATAGCTTTGGCTCCGCCAGTCGCTGACATGTGGGACGTACCTCCTTTTTCGAAGTGACCTTCGAGTGTTTGCTCAATCTCACCGAGAATTTCCGGTGCAATTTTTTCCATCGTCGCAATTCGCAATGCTACTTCGGCCTGAAGTTCTCCTGCAAATTCACTCAGTACAGAAGCAGAATGTGACGGCGCCAGCTGAGTTAGAATCAATGAGATTGTCTGCGGATGTTCACTTTGCAGAAATTGTGACAGTTGCTTGGGGTCAATATCTTTCAGTAACGAAAAACCTTTTGAATAAAGCGATGATTCCAGCCTGCTCAGGATCTCTTTGGCCCTGGCTGGACCTACTGCTTTTTCCAGAACAGTCTTGGCAAAATCCACACCTCCCTGAGAAATGTATTGCCTGGCTATAAAGATATCGTGGCAATCTTCAATAACCTTTTTTTCTATATCGGCCGGGACGTCACGCATGTTGGCTATTTCTATGGTGATCCGTTCAAGGTCTTTTTCGTTCATTCCCTTGAGAACCAAGGCTGAGACTTCTGACCCGAATGCGATTAGAGCCACTGCCGCTTTCTGCATCGAACTTAATTTGTCATATTCCATATCAGGCATAATTATTCAACCATTATAGTTTTAATTACTTTTGCTATTTCTTCCGGTTCACCCTTGGCAGTTTCCTGCATCTGGTCAATCAGAGTTGGCTCGCGCTTTTCTGCCACAATCGGCTGAACCTCTTGCACCTGCCTTATAGGCGCAGCTTGCGCTGTCGCAGCACTGGCAACTCCTATCGGTTGTGAAGGAATTGTCAATTTGCCCAGCACTTCAAAGAATTTTTTAACTCGTTTCTTTACAAAGAAGAACAAGAACACGAACAAGAGCACAGTTCCAACCTTTTGAGCGATCTCCATGATGAATTCTCTCATGTACATTGAGTCCAGGGCTGTCTGGTCGACTTGCAGCGATTGGCGGTCAAAAGAAATGTTAAACATTTCTATCTGGTCGCTTCTCTGCTGGTCAAAGCCTACTGCATTTTTGACTATCGAAGAAAGCCTATCGAGTTCTTCCTGACCACGAGGCTGATATATAGGTTCGCCACCCTCTTCGTCGGCAGGAATGTAAAGGCCATCAATCATTACTGCGATAGATAGCCGGTCAACTGTACCAACCGCGTTGACAATGTGCTCAACGGTTTTGTTAAGTTCATAGTTTGTTATGGTTGTTTCTGTTGACGACTCTTCCTCGTTTTCAGCAGATTCTTCCTGTTTATCTACTGAACTATTTGTGGCGCGTGTTTTTTCTTCGCTTCGGATTGAAGGCGTATTGGGATCATAAGTCTCTGCGGTTCGTTCAACTTGCTGAAAATTAAGGTCAACAGTTATGCGAACAACCGCTTTGCCGACACCCAGCACGGTCGCCAGCATAGATTCTGCCTTATCTTCAAGGTATTGTTCTACGTTCTTACGAACCTGAAGCTGTGATGACGACAAACCCGCCAGAGGGTCATGTTGCTGCCCGGACGATAATAGATTTCCATTGTAGTCAACGATTGTGATTTTATCAGGAGTTAAGCCTTCAACAGATGAAGCAACCAGATGAGTTATACCGTTAATCTGCATGCCCGACAGGCCGCCCTGTCCTTTTAGTTTTAGAACAACCGAGGCTGTGGTATGGTTTTGGTCTTTCTTAAACAGTCTATCTTTGGGTATGACCAGGTGCACCCTGGCAGCAGAGACTTCATCCAACTGAATGATCGTACGAGTCAGCTCTCCCTCAAGGGCGCGGCGGAAATTCAGATTTTGCAGAAAATCCGTCATACCAAGTTGATTCTGGTCAAAGATTGAATACCCCAAATGCCCTGCGTTGGGCAGTCCTTCTGAAGCCAAACTTATTCTGGTCTGGTAGACTTTATCAGAAGGAACCTCAATAGCGCGACCGCCTTGAGAGATCGTGAAAGGAATTTTGTTATCGTTAAGATAAGTAATTATCTCGCCCGATGCTTCTTCGCTGAGATTAGAATACAGGCGTACGTAAGTAACGCTGCTGAGCCAGCCGACCATAAAGACTATGCCAACGATAGATCCTGCTGTAATACCAAACAGCAGCATCACCTGGCTGGCAGTCATCTGGCCAACGTAGGCCATTAAATTTTCCCAGAACGCCTTAAGCTGTTCCATCTAAGTTCCTATCTATATGTGTTGATGCGACATCCTATGGTCACATCAGCCTATCCAAAAATCCTATTTAGATTGGCATTCTAATCAGTTCATTATAGGCACTAATCAGTCTGTTTCTGATTTCCAGTAACAAATCGGTGGCCAGTCCGGCCTCCTCGGCCTTGATCATGACCTGATGGAGTTCCACCGGGTCACCATTCATCAGCGCCTCCTGCGCGTTGCCGGATTCAGTATGCAACTGGTTGACCGAATTTATCAAATCTGTTAAGAGTTCTCCAAACTCTGCTTTTGACTCCGGACTGACGGCTTCAATGCCGGGCTTTACAACCATTATCTGGTCAGCTAAACCGGGAATCAATTTTATGCTATTTATTGAACCTTCAGACATTTTTTATACCTTAACGTCAATAATCTTCCCGACTGCTTCGGGCGATTCTATATTTCTATCATTTCTGGAATAGCCGAGTTTCGAGACGCTGTTTTCACTTATGACTTTTATCAGCTGGTCCAGGGCTGCTTTTTCAGAACCGTTCAGCACGTTTTCGGCAATAACCGTAGACGACTTGATTGATACTGCAGAAATTGCGCCCTCCTGCTGAGGGCTGATTGTCAGTTTTGAACTGACCTTATCCGTTGCCTCCTGCTGCTTGTTGGCGCGATCTAAGTTATTTACGTTTTGAACGTGACGATAAGCGTTAATTCCTAGCGGGCTAATCTTCATCTTTGTCCTCTAAAAGTTTATATGTCCAGCGCCTCGCTGGCCATATTCTTGGCGGCTGAGATGGCTACTGTGTTCGCTTCGTATCCTCTGGAAGCAGCCATCATATCTACCATTTCAGTAATAATTTCTACATCCGGCATTTTGACATACCCGTCTTCGTCGGCGTGGGGATGATTGGGCTCATAAATCAATTTGAAAGCATCATCGGCAGCTCTTTCTGTTTTCCATTGTGCTTTGGAGATTTCCATTGTTCCACCTGCAGTTTGGCCGGTACCTGTCATATGCTTTGAATTTGTGCGCAGAAGTTTGTTGCCTGCTTTTTGCATTAAAGTGCTGAATCTTAATTTTTCGCGGTTCTCGCTGACAACTACAGACTGACGGCGGTACGGACCGCCTGCTTTGGTCTTGGTTGTTTCAGCATTGGCGATGTTTTCTGCTACTGCGTTCATTTTTGCACGTTGTACGGATAACCCGGCCGCTGAAACTTTTATTGCATTTAGAATTCCACCCATATCTTATCCTACCTGCTGGTAATAGCCTTTCTTATGCCATCAAATTTACTCTGCAAAAGTCTGGCTCCAATTGTAAAGAGAAGTTCGTTTTGGGCCATTTCTGAAATCTCTATATCAATATCTACCGAATTAAACTCATCCTTGATGACCTCTGTCTCTTCTACTTTAGGAGGACGGCTTTTGTGCTGTCCCAGAGCTATATGAGCTGGATTGGTCAGCTCTCCTTTGAGTCTTTGAGTCGAACCATTTAGCTTTTTGAATTCTTCTTCAAAGCTAATATCGCGGCTCTTGTAACCCGGAGTGGCGACATTGGCCACATTGCCTGCTTTTAGCTTATGACGCAGTGCGGTCAGATTCAGATAGTTCTCCAGCTTGGGAACACCGCTCTTTATAAACAGAAAATGTTGTAACTTATTAATCATGATTTATAGAATCCAAAGTTTATCGGTTCGATGTATTGCGACGATTGTGCAATACTGAGTAGTTGCATTAGCGTGTTGTCCTCCATCGTTTCTCAGTTCGAAGTATTGCAACGATTGTGCCAAAACAGAGTTGTCGCATTAACGTGTTGTCATCCATGGAATTACGCTAAGGCACCAGGCGTGATTGAACAGAATTTGAGACTGCAATGGAAATAATTTCTGAACAGGGGGTAAAATCTTACCTAGCCATTAAAATCGTATAAGGACGATGAAGGCTCTTTAATGGAAAGTTGATCGGTAAGAATGACTACATCAACCCGGCGATTTTGGGCGCGATTTTCTATTGATGTATTCGGCACCATTGGTCGAAATTCGCCGTAACCGAGAGCAGATATCCTCTCGGCAGGAAAGTTGTGACTTTCGACGAAGTATTGTACAACCGAAGTTGCCCTGGCCACCGAAAGTTCCCAGTTTGAAGTAAAGTTGTCATTCTTGATCGGCCGGTCATCGGTATGCCCTTCAATACGGATGTGATTTTGGGTATTTTTTATCTCTTCATAGATTAGGTCAAGAACAGCCAGAGCTGCATTGCGCAATTCTTCCGAGCCTTCATTAAATAAAGTAGTTTCCATAATGTGAACAACCAGACCTCGCTCGGTGATTTCGGTGTTAATATTTTTCTGTTTATCAATTTGTTCAAATTTCTTGTCGATCAGCTGCTGCAGCATTTTTAATTTTCCCAGCTTGAGTACCCCCTGCCCTTTTGATGATTGTTTGTCCTTAAATCTCAGGATAGCGTTGTTGCCGCCTTTTAGTGCAGCCTGTAGCTCTTGTGTAACTGCGCCAAACTTTTTAGCATCAAGGCGCGACATTGAATACATTACGATAAAAAACGCCAGCAGAAGTGTTATCAGATCAGCGTAAGTCAGCAACCATCGATCGGGGTTATCGTGATAAAGCCTTTTCCTGTTCTTGCGCGGCATTTTATCTATTCATCGCGGGTGTGAGGAGGAATAAAACAGTGCAGTCTTGTTTTGACATTACGCGGGTTATCACCTGATTGAATAGCCACAACCCCTTCGGTGATAAGCTCCCAGTGTGACATTTCTTCTTCATGCCTTAATCTCAATTTGTCAGCGATTGGCAGCAAAAAGACATTTGCCAGAGCGACACCCCAAAGAGTTGCTATGAAAGCTGCCGCAATTGCAGCCGCCATCTTGCCGGCATCATCTGTATTACCAAGTGTATGCACCAGACCTAAAACAGTACCTAAAATCCCCATAGTCGGTGCGAAACCGCCGGCTTTCTGAAAAAAGTCGATCCCCTTTTTGTGACGTTCTTCAAGATATGTCATTTCACTTTCGAGAATTTCTTTGAGAGTGGAAACTTCGGTGCCGTCAATAACCAACTGGATTGCTTTTTTCAAGAATCTATCTTTTACTTTCCTCATGTCCGATTCAAGACCCAATATCCCCTCGCGTCTGGCCTTTTCAGCCAACTTAACAATTAGCTCAATGGTTAAATGCGTAGACAGCGAAATTCCTGTGAAAGCAAGTCGCAGATACGAGGGCAGGCTGAAAACTGTTTTCATGGAAGTAGTTATCATGGTAGCGCCGAAAGTCCCACCTACGACGATAAGAATTGGGCCGGCCATGAAAATGGCACTTATATTTCCGCCTTCGAGCGTGAATGCCCCCAAGATTGCCGCCACGGCTATAATGAGGCCAAGAATTGTAGCAAAATCCATTTGTTGTCGTTCCAAAGCTGAGGTTAAACTGTTCAAAATGCCGACAATTTCTGTCTGCTTGTATATCGGCAGAAAGCCGGCTCTTTC
>JADFPZ010000103.1 GCA_022562075.1 Candidatus Zixiibacteriota bacterium
CTTTCAATCAAGTCATCTGTCAACTGTTCTAACTTGGCTCTGGTTAAAGTCAGATCAAGATGCTTGGGGCCGGACTGGTCGGCAGTTACAAAAGGCAGATTGATATTGGTCTGCATAGTTGAAGAAAGTTCAATCTTGGCCTTTTCTGCGGCTTCTTTAAGTCTCTGCAGAGCCATGCGGTCTTTGCGAAGATCTATGGCCTGGGTTTTTTGGAATTCATCCGCCATCCACTCTATGATAGCCTGGTCAAAATCATCTCCTCCGAGATGCGTGTCGCCGTTGGTGGAGCGGACTTCAAAAACACCATCGCCGATTTCTAAAATAGAAATATCAAACGTACCGCCGCCTAAATCATAAACTGCTATTTTTTCGTTTGTCTTCTTGTCCAGACCATAGGCCAGTGAGGCTGCGGTTGGTTCATTGATTATTCTCAATACTTCCAGCCCGGCAATTTTCCCGGCATCTTTAGTCGCCTGTCTCTGGGCATCGTTGAAATAAGCCGGTACCGTGATGACCGCCTGGGTTACTTCCTGTCCCAGATGCCTTTCGGCGGATTTTTTAAGATAGCCAAGAATCATGGCAGATATTTCAGGCGGACTGTACTTCTTGCCCTGAATTTCTACCACAGCTCCGGCGCTGTCGGATGAAGTGACTTTATAGGGAACCATTCCTTTTTCATGCTCTACTTCGTCAAAGCGACGCCCCATAAAACGCTTTATCGAAGAAATTGTACTCTCAGGATTAGTTACCGCCTGTCTTTTGGCCGAAGCTCCGACCAGCCTTTCGCCGTCTTTGGCAAAGGCAACCACCGATGGCGACGTCCGTGCTCCTTCCAAATTTGGAATTACTGTTGGTTCCTGACCTTCAATCACTGCCACGCAGGAATTGGTTGTCCCTAAATCTATGCCTATTATTTTACCCATGCTTTATCTCCTTAGATTAAATTGCAATATTAGTAAGCTACTTACTTTCATTATTTTTATTGTCGTTTTTCTTGCCGCTGCTGACACCAACTTTGGCATGACGGATAACTTTTTCCCCTTTTTTGTAACCGCCTGAAAGTTCCTGAGCGATTACTCCCTCAGGCTGTTCATCAGTTTCAATCTGCATGACAGCTTCATGCAGTTCCGGGTCAAAAGTCTTGCCGACAGTGGCTATTTGCGAAACATTATGGTCATCCAGAATCCTTTTCATCTGTTCGAAAATCATCTTGACGCCTTTTTTGAAGGCTTTGAAATCTTTTTTGTCACCTGCCGAATTCAGCGCCCTTTCAAAATTGTCCAGTACGCCAAGCACGTCTATCAGAACTCCGGCCTCGGCATTATGAACCAGTACTTCGCTCTGACGGAACATCCGCTTCTTATAATTTTCGAACTCAGCCGCCAGCCTGAGATACTTGTCTTCTTTTTGGGCTAACAGCTCTTTTATATCAGTGTCATCTGTTATTTCAATCGAGTCCGCTTCTTCGGGCTTCTCGTTTGAAAAGGATTCTCCAACATCTATCTCCTGAGAATCTGATGGCTCGTTTAATTTGTCTGTTTTGTTTTCTGGCAATGTTTTTACCTCTGATATTAAATTCTGCGCCGGTCGTTTTTATCCAGGCCGCTCAATGTTTCTGAAATAGTCCGGGCGGTGTACTCAACCACCGAGACCAACTGACTGTAAGGCATCCGGGTCGGCCCGATTATACCTACTGTTCCTCTAATGTTACCCACCCGGTAAGATGAAGTCACCAGCGAACAGTTGAGCACTTCTGAAAACTTGCTCTCATTGCCGATTGTAATCAGCAGTCCTTCTTCCTCCTGCTGATTTAAAAAATCCGAGAGGATCTTGCCATTTTCCATAACTTTGAGCAGTTCCGATAACTTCTCCTGACTGGCAAACTCCGGCTTAGTTACCAGCTGATCAGCGCCGGAGAGATGCAGGCCCGACTCTTCGGACTCTGTCCAGATATTATCTTTTGAATCAATGAGCAGATTAAGCAGCTTGCCATGACCGGAAACATCGGCCAGCCTCTGAACTACTGTTTTTCTTATTTCGCCCAGAGTAAGTCCTGCCAGTCTCTCGTTTAATACCTGTTCAAGCTCAGTCAAAATGCTGTCTGATACAGCTGCTTCGATTTCGATAATCACAGACCTGGCCAGTCCCGAACGGACAACCACCACCGCCATCAGCCGGTCTTCGGCTATGGGAATCAGCTCAAACCGTTTCAGAATTCCGGCATCAAATCTTGGAGCCATGGTAACGCCCAGCTGCTTGGTGATATCACTTAGAACACGACAGGTCTGCCCCAGTATTTCGTTTATCCCCTGCCCTTCTTTTAAGATTTTGCTTTTAATTTCATCTTTTATTTCCTGAGAGAGTTCTTCCGGCTGAAGCAAAAAATCTACGTAGAACCTGTAACCCAGATCTGTGGGGACTCTGCCGGCCGAGGTATGCGGCTGTTTCAAAAGTCCCTGCTCTTCTAAATCCTGCAAGGTGTTCCTGATTGTGGCCGAGGAAAGGTCGGTCATAAATTTATTGGCTATCAGCCGCGAGCCGACCGGGTCAGCCGAAGCGATATACTGAGTTATCAAACTTGCCAGGACTTCTCTTTCTCGTTCTGAGAGCTTTTCAAATAATTTTTTCACAATATCTTATCTACTCAACGACTGCCATTTTGGCAGTACAAGTGCCATAGTGCTAATAATTTACCTTATTTATAACAATAGTCAAGATAAATGGTTTCAGAAATGATTGTTGTCGCTATAAATTATATCAAAAAGGGCCAGATTTGAATCTGACCCTGAAAATCTGCTAATTTCGATAAATTACCCAAGCCTAAATTTCAAATCTGCTATGAGCCCTTCTTTTTCTTAGTAGTACTCTTCTTTAGCTTCTTGATCTTTTTGACAGTCTTTTTGGGTGGCTGTTTTTTCAGCTTCTTCTTCTCAACACGGTCATCGATGCCGTTTTTATTGCGGTCGATAAAACTATCATATTTCTTCTTGGAGCTTTTTTTCAGCTTTTTGGGAGACTGCTTTTGGGTTACAACCTTCTTCTTGCTTTCGCTCTTTTTCTGGATGCTGGTCTTTTTTTTCTCTTTTTTGTCAACTGCCAGCACAGGAACAGCCAGAGAGAATGAAATAGCCACAGCTATCAGAAATGTAAATAATCTCTTAATCATAAGTACCACACCCCTAAAATAGGCATATTAAACCTGTCTACGCAAGACCAATTATCGCCTGCCAAATTTTTTGCTCTTGCCGCCCGATGATGACTTTTTACTGCCGGAACTGCTGCTTTTGGAGCCCGAAGATTTCTTACTGCCACTATACCCTTTAGAAGTGCCGCTAGATTTCTTACTGCCGCTACTCCCTTTCTGGACAGAACCCTGCTTAGAAGCAGCTTTCGAGCCAGATGTTTTTCGGGGGCTGATCTTCACCCGACCACTGCTGGAAGAGCTTTTCTTGCTTGAGCGATACTCACCAGAAGAACGCTGGCTGCTTTTATAAGTGCTCTTCTTGCTGCCGGTCCTGGCTTCTCTTTTCTTATATGAAGAGCTGCGCTTTTTGTAGCCCGATGTGCCGCTGCTGCTCTTCTTGTTATATTCCCGGTATGTTGAGCCTCTTTTGTCAGCTGTGGTTTTCAAATCACGTGAGTCTTTGCGATAAGAATTATAACTTCTTTTGTCAGCCTTAGATTTTCCGGAGATCGCATCCGAATCGGAGCCTTTCACAAACTTCTTTGTGCCGCTATAAACAAACTGCGATTTCTTGCTGACAGTTGTTTGCGAGCCTGACCGAGTGTACGATTTGGTTTTCCAGGCGCCGGAAGATTTAATTGCCTTGACTTTTTTCTTATAATTCGGGTAACCGGCACTTGTTGGCGCTCTGTACCCGGCCTCTCTCACTTTTTTGTATTTTGACCTCACCTGCGGTGACGTGTTAATAATCGTATGGTCAAACACTACTGTGTTATAGCGCGAGACGTGATGGTCATATTCCCAGACGTGTCCGTGTCTGTCATAGACAGTAAAAGTATGCCAGCCGACATATAATCTTGGGATATAAAGAGGTGCGATGCCCCAGTAGATGCCGTCGATATATATCGAAGAACCATACCAATAGTCAAAGTAAATGTTGCCGCTGACAGTCCAGCTGGGGTAGTACGGCCGATAAATCGGTCGGAAATAATACTGTTCCCATTCATTGATATATAAGGCAGTTCTGTCAAACGCAAAACGCTGGCCTTCGTACTTCACAAAATAACGGTCATTGAGCCAGTCCATGTAGTCATGCACGTCATCCGTTTCAGCAATCAAGCCTGAGTTTGGATACCAGTCGGGAATAGTGAATCTCTCGCGGGAAGCGATAACCTGAATATATTCGACACCTTCAGGACCGCTCACTACCAGATCATAATCATCATTGCCGCCCGGCAGCCGGTGTGTTTCACCGCCGGCTACAAAGTTGTCCTGACCTGGGTTCGACGGAAAGAGCATGTTGACCCGGCCGCGCGAGTCGATGCTGTAGACAACAACAAAGGCGTCGCGGTTGACACGGTAAAACAAAGTAATCCTGTCTCCCTCGTAATACTCGCCGTCGCTATGATCCGACCAGATTTCGACATCAAGATAGCGGTCGATTCTGACCCGGTCATAAGAGTTATCGGAATAGTTATTCTGGTCACGGGGTTGCTGCTGCAAGTTTTGTGACCAAATGGTTGCTGTTGATGCAAAACTGAAAAGCAGCATCAGCAAAATCGGTTTTAGTAGTTTGTGTAACATAATTGTTTACCTCACTTTCCACTATTAATAGAGACGTTGTCCCCGTTGGGTCTTCTTAAATAATCAGAGCCATGATCAGGCTTCTGAGTTATGTTGTTACCGCCTACCAGCTCAGGGTTGTCCTGATCCAGCTGATAAGCCCATTGAAAGTCTACAAAGTCTGAGCCGATTGTACTTGCCCGCAGCTTGGCATAGTGAAAATCGCGGGTCCAGATTACATAAGTATGACCGGGTATAACCTCAGCCCAGCCGTTCTCCGACCAACCAGTAGTAGGAGCATAACCTATGTCATCGAATGATTCGGTGTAGCCCATATCCTGAAGGTCAGTTAGAGTATCAGTTGCGTTGATATAGAAAATTCCCGCTACAGTATCGAGATAAACATCGGCATTGGGATCATTCCAGTTAATTCGACTCTGGGCAGACAGGTCAAGTCCGGCCAGAGTAGGCTGCGTAGCCATTTCGACTAATATTATCGAACCTTCTGGACGAGGTGTATCGAATACATCTTCTGCCGACAGTTCCGACACTTGACCGGCAAAATCGACACTGGCTACGGCATAGTAGTAAGTTTGGCCGTTGACGGCTGTATTATCAGTAAATTGATGCAGTACCAGGTCAAGATTGGGGTTATCGTCGGCAATAACCGTTCCGATAACCACAAAATTATTAACCGGCTCAAATGACCTGTAAACGAAAAATTCATCTAGATCAGCTTCATAAGGAGCGTTCCAAAATATATATACGGCATTGTCACCGGTTATCGAAAAAACTCCCTGCGGTGCGGCTGGAATTTCGTTAATTATCAGGATTTCGTCGTCCGAGCAGCCGCCTAAAACTATTGCCAGAATCAAGAGAATTGGCAAAACAATCATTTTTTTCAGTTTCATTTCAATTATCCTCATCCATAAAACTTAATTTCAGTTAATATAGTATCAAAAGCCGTGCCAAAGACATTAAGTCATTGTTATTCATGCAATTATGCTGAATTGGAGTGCTTTTCAGCTCAAGAAAATGCACAATTATTGTGCATTCCCCAACTATGACGCACGATTATTGTGAATTCTCTGAGAGGCTATATTCTTTGATTTTAGCGCTGAGAGTATTTCTATGGATTTTTAGAATTTCGGCAGTCTGGCCAATATTCCAGTCATTGGCTCTTAGGCAAAACTCTATATGCTTCTTTTCAACTTCGGCCAGAGGAATTTCCGACTGAGAAACAGTCTGTCTGCTTGATTTGTCACTCAGACCGGAAAGGTCCGAAGCATTAATTTTGCTGGTAGTCGAAAGAATGACAGCTCTTTCAAGCACGTTTTCAAGTTCTCTGACATTTCCCGGCCAATGATATTTGGAAAGAATTTTAGCGGCCGAGCTGTCAATGCCGTCCATCTGCTTGCTGTGTTTTTTGGAGAACTTCTCCAGAAAATGCTTGGCAATTAAAAGTATGTCTCCGCCTCTTTCTTTCAATGACGGCAGCTTTATTTCTACTACGTTTAATCTGTAATACAAGTCTTCCCTGAATGTTTTTTCTTTGATCATTTCAGGAAGATTTCTGTTGGTAGCCGCAATTATTCTTATGTCCAGTGAAATTGATTTGGTCGAGCCCAGCCGCTCGATAGTGTGGTCTTCAATGACACGCAGCAGTTTGACCTGCATCGAAAGTGACATCTCGCCAATTTCGTCAAGAAACATAGTGCCGCCTTCTGCCAGTTCAAACCTGCCCAGTTTAATTTTGTCGGCACCGGTAAAGGCTCCTTTTTCATATCCAAAAAGTTCTGACTCCAGTAATGTTTCCGGCAGGGCGGCGCAATTTAACGAGACCAGATTTTTATCAGCCCGTCCTGACAAGGCATGAATGCCGCGCGCCACTAACTCTTTGCCGGTACCGGAAGCACCGGTAATCAAAACAGTCGTCTCTTTGGGACCGACAGTCGCAATCATTCGTCCAACTTCTTTAATAACTTTTGACTCGCCGATTATCTCTGTTTTCGGAAAGGCATCAGACAAACTTTCACGCATCACTTCAGCCTCGACAATAAGTTCGTTTTGCCGTGAAGCGCGATTCAATTTCAGCAGCAGCTCTTCTAAGTCGTTTATCGGTTTGGTGAGATAGTCCGAAGCGCCCGCTTTCATGGCTGCTACTGCTGTTTCAACTGAACCAAAAGCGGTCAGCATTATTACCTGGATAAACGGATTAATCTGTTTTAGCTCGACCAGCAGCTCCAGCCCGTTCATTTTGGGCATTTTCAAATCCACCAGAGCGAGCGGAGCAAATATATTGCGATACACTGATAGCGCCTCTTCCCCGTCACCTGCCAGAGTTACCTCGTAGCCGTTCTTGCTTAGATAGCCTTTAAGCAGTTCACGCTGACTTTCTTCGTCGTCTACAATCAGGATTTTTTTCATAGCCAATTATTAAACAAATAAGCCGCCCTTGAGCGCAAACATAAAAAAGTCCGCCGATAAACGGCGGACTCGATAAAAAATTATAGTTTCAATTATTACTCTTTGGGGCCGATTAAAATTCTCACGCCCGCATGAATATCAATGCGGCTAAGTTCAGAGCCAAACAAATAAATATCGTCCTGGTAGGTGGCTTCAGCTTCAGCGGCGGAAACCGCAGCCCGGTAATTCGCTTCCAAAAACAGTCCGCTAAAATCTGAGACAAAATAGAAAAATCCTGCTCCGACTCCATAAGCCAAGACCGGGTCGTAAGAAATTTCGCGATAGCGTGGGCGTGCAGGATTATCTACAAAAGTAGTGAATTTGGCGAACTCAAGACCTGCCGAGCCTTTCAGGTAAGGGATGAAATCTGATTCTCCCGTAAAATAATATTTCAGATAGAGATTCGGACTGTAGAGTTTGTGATTCAGGTTACCGGTTCCATCGCTGTTTTTTATAGAAAACTGGGTATGCGAGAAGTTAAAACCGAAGATCAGGTCATTTGTCAAAAAATAGCCGATGTCCAGACCGTAGTTGAAACCAGTTTCGGCTCCCAGCGAGTCACTAAAGTCGCTCAAGCTCCCGCTTGGAATACCGGCGCCACCATAGAAATTGATTTCAAGGACATCCTTTACAAAAAAATCTTCATCCTGCGCCCGGGCAGTGCCACTTATCAAAAGAAGCGAAAATCCAATCAAAAACAAATTCTTCATCAAAACCTCTATTGCATAAAAAATTTAATTAATGCAAAAACACATATCCCCAAATTGGGAAGCGTTAAAGAAAGCGTCAGAAAGACGATTTGTCAACCGAATATGTTCAATTCAATTCTGCGCTGGGCTGAAAAGCCTTACCAGCAGCAAATTTGCAGTCTTTCTAGGTACAGTCTGGTTTGGGACCTCCTCTGAAAATATAGTCCACAAAATAGGTTAAATCGAGGATATTCGTTTCATCATCACAGTTGGCATCTCCTGCCAATAACGGGTCAGGAGCCGGGCCTCCCCTGAAGATAAAGTCAACCAAATATACCAAATCCAGAAAGTCAATATTCCCGTCACTGTTGGCATCCCCCTTTATGAATGCATCTGCGACTGAGACTAAGGCTAAATCTGACAGGCGGCTCTCCTGACTTTCGGCGTCCGTGGCTGTCAGGCGATACCAGTATTCCCCTGCCGCGATGTTGTCAAAACTATAAAAAGTATCTGTGATGCCGGAAGCTACTAATACTTCAGTTGAGAAGAAGTCAACATTTTCAATATCATCAATATATACACCCTCCAGTGTAAACGAGAAATCAGTAAAGTATGTTAGTCTAAAAATAACCTGCTGTCCGGCATAAGCCGATAGATCAAATTTGGCTTGCACCCAGTCTCCGGAAGAACCGGTTATGCCGTTGCCCAAATTGGTACCATTTGGATTTGAATTAGTAGTCATATTATTGGGCAGATTAAAATAGTCATAACCGCCATCAGTAGATATCTGGGCATAGAAATAATCCCAATCGGCTTCAATAGCGTACCAGATCCAGAATTTCAAAGTGTCATCCGGCTGAACCAGATAGGGCGTTTGAGCTAGCAGCCAGTGATTGGCGCGGTTCCAGTTAA
>JADFPZ010000104.1 GCA_022562075.1 Candidatus Zixiibacteriota bacterium
AACCAACTTTATATTATTTGCCACCTTATCCAACAAAAGCATATAACAGAGGGATTGACTGTGAAGTATGGGTAAAAGTGAAATTGAACAAAGAAGGCAAGGTCGATTCTGCAGCAGTGCTGTATTGTGAAAGAGAAGACTATGGCTTTGAAATGGCAGCGTTAGAAATGGCCAAGAAAAGCAAATATACCGCCAAATCAATTCGGAAAAAATATCGAAAAGATTGGTTGTACTCACAATTGCTATTTACTGCTAAAAAAGTGGGGTGGGAAAGCACTGAGTTTTATGATTTGCACGTGCCCCGACTAAGCAGCAAATTCATCCTATATGAATCGATGCCCGAAATCATCCACAGAGGTAGGCCCACATATCCGAAGAAAGCGCGAGAAAACCATATTGAGGGAGATGTGCATATGAGAATGGAAGTCTCAACAAATGGAATCCCTTCTATAGTAGTTATATATGCGACTACCGATATAAAGTGGGCTTATGGATTTAATGAAACAGCATTGCGAAGCGCCATGAAAAGTTTATTCAAACCTGCAACTCAAGGCGGTAAGCCGGTGAAAGTTTGGGTAAGCTTTCCATACGAATTCAAACTGAATGAGAAGCACTAATATAATTTTCTTACTTGCCCCTTGTCCCTCAATACATTAGCCTGTAACTCTTATTATGGATAATATTTCAACAAATAAACTGGTTATAGCCGTAATCGCTAATCTGATTCTTGGCGTTATTTGCGGCTTGTATTTGCCCGGTGTCATGCTGGCGCTCTCTTTTGTGGGTCAAATCTATGTCAAAATCCTGCAGATAATTTTTATTCCGCTTGTAGCGGCCGCCATTATTACTGCGGTATCGTCATATACCGACGGCCGGCAAAGAGGGAGGGCTGTTCTGGCCACGCTCTCATTTTTTGCGGCGACTTCGATTATTGCCATAATTATCGGACTGGTTACCGTATCGATTTTTCAGCCGGGAGCAGGCGTCTCCACCGGAGCCGCCTTTATCCCCGAAGAGATAGCCTCGGTTGCGATAACTTCTACACTCGGAATCAGAGTCTTGACGATGGGCGGAGTATTGGGCTGGATTATTGCCCTTATAGTTGTCGCCTCGGTATTGGGCGGGCTTGGCCGAAACGCGGCGCCGGTCACAAAATTCTTTGAGACAATTCATATGATAGTGCAGAAACTTTTGCACTATCTGATAATGGCCACTCCTTTTGCTATTTTCTTTATAGTTGGTGCAGTTGTTGCCAGAAACTCGGGATATCTGCCGGAACTGGGCGGAAGTCTGCTCAAACTATCGCTGACACTTATGACGGCCTTCTTAGTGCATGCTCTTATAGTTATTCCGCTGCTGCTCAAATTTTTTGGCGGACGCTCGCCCATAGATTATTTCAAAAATATTTTCCCGGCGCTTACTACTGCCTTTGCTACGGCCTCCCCCACAGCAGCGCTGGCAGTAACTTACGAAAACAGCCTCGACCGCAACAAGCTCGACAGCCGCTCGGCAGCGCTGGTACTACCCCTCGGTACCAGCCTTAATGTCGACGGCCGGGCTATGTATGTGGTTATTTGTGCAATTTTTGTAGCTCAGGCATATAGCATTGAACTCAGTTTTGTCAGTATTATCTATCTGGCCGCAGTTGTTTTCTTGTTTTCTCTGGGTACGGCTACAGTGCCGTTTGCCGGAATGATAACTCTCGCGATTGTTTTTGATACGTTTGGGTTCCCCAGTTCTGCATACGGCGGTATCGGGATAATTTTTGCAATCGATTGGTTTTGGGGACGTAATTTTGCGGCCCTTGATGTCTGGTCGGATACAGTGGTAGCTGCGACAGTCGAAGAGGTAACCTCGACCGCAATATTCCAAAAGAAACCTCAAAGGGCGAGTCGTGCCGAATCAGAGAGAGCCCGCAGGCCGCTTGGCGACAGCCGGCCGGACCCAGGAAGAGATGACAGAAAACGCGATGATTTCCGCCGAGACAGCCGAATACCTGAGCGCACCAGAAAACCTTTCGTCAAATCTGATTTAAAGATAGCTGGCAGAGACAGACCCAGACGACCCGCTGCAGCCTCGCCGTTTGAGCTGAAACCTGAGAGATCAAAATCGTTCGACCCCGAAACAGCCAAAGCCCGCGACCGGGCACCGTTTGAAATCGCACATAAAGATGAAGTATCCAGCTCAGAATCTGCCCGCAAGATGCGCGAAAAAATCAGCTATGGTCCCAAAGATAAAAAAGACAAAAAAGAAGTGACTCCCGGAAAGAAGGCACCTCTAAAAGCCGAAGTTTCCGACTCCGATGAAATAATCTCTGCCCCTACGTCTGCTGTAACAGCTCCACCGCTAATTAGAGAACTGACTCCAGCGGTCAAAGAAGCGCTACCAGAAGAAATAGTTGCCATCAATGAAACTCCTCAAGCCAAAGAAACTCCACCAGAAAAGATTGAGGCTATCGATGAAACTCCGCCAGTCAAAAAAACACGGACTAGAAAAACAGCTGCTGTCAAAAAAACACGGACTAGAAAAACTACTGCTGTCAAAAAAACCAAGGCAGCCAAAATAGCTGAGTCTCAGCCAGAAGCTGCAAGTGAACCTGTGTCTGTGCCTGTAGTCGAAGTCGAGCTGAAAGCTCCCGATGATTCTAAAGCTGTGGCAGAACCAAAAGTGGAAAAGTCCGAAGTGAAAGAGCCGGTTGAAGCAGAATTGGAAAAACCTGATTTGTTCGGACGTACATCACATCTCAAAGGTCCCCGGCGTAAGTCGGGCAGCGCTACGCCGCCTTCAACAGACGAACCGGAATTTTCGACCGAAAACCAGCAGTTTGGGCGCAAAAGCAGGAAAAAAAGCTCTAAATAACAGTTCGAGTTTACGAAGTTTTTGTTTGGAACTATTTTGAATCTTTTGTGATATATGAATTGCAAGATGAATCTTATAGAGGTTAACTGAATATAGAGAATCGATATGAATGGAATAAAAGTAACCATAATGATGCTCGGCCTGATGATTTTATTCATGTGGGTGGGCTATCTGGTCGGCGGCCAGACCGGGATGATAATGGCCTTTGTTCTGGCAGCCGTAATGAACTTTTTTTCTTACTGGTATTCTGCTAAGATCGTTTTAAAAATGTATAAGGCCCGCGAAGTTACAGAAACCGACCACCCTCGTTTATTTAGAACTGTCAGGCGAGTCGCAACCCAGGCCATGATTCCTGTCCCCAAAGTTTATATTGTGCCGAACAAGGCCCCCAACGCTTTTGCCACCGGCAGAAATCTTGAAAACGCCGCAGTAGCAGTCACCGAGGGACTTTTGGAACTTCTGAGTGATGACGAACTCGAAGGTGTCATTGGCCACGAGATAGCTCACATCATGAACAAAGATATGCTGATTGGTACGATTGCGGCAACATTTGCCGGAGCAGTAGGTATTTTGGCCTCAATAGCCAGATGGGGCGCGATTTTTGGCGGATTTGGACGCGGCAGCAACCGGGGCGGAGGGCTGGGTCTTTTGGTGGCGGCAATCGTAGCGCCTATAGCAGCTATGCTGATTCAGATGGCTATTTCCCGTCAGCGTGAATTTAAGGCTGACCGCATCGGCGGGAAAATAACGGCTAAGCCGCTGGCGCTGGCCTCAGCGCTAAAAAAACTTCACAAAGCGCCAATCCGCCTGAATTTGGACCAAAAACCGGCCACTGCTCATCTTATGATTGCCAATCCGCTTTCAGGAAAAGGGATAGCTTCTCTTTTTTCAACCCATCCGCCGGTAGAAAAACGAATCGCACTTTTGGAAAAACAGGCCTACCAATCAGACTACACTCCTGTCTCTTAGCAGATATTAACATATGATGAAATTTCTGACAGCGCCGCTTCGCTTAACACGTTGGCTTTATGACTGGGTTTTAGGCTGGGGTAATTCCCCAAATAGCCTTCGAGCTCTGTTTTTGCTGTCGATGGCCGAAGCATCTTTTTTCCCAATAGCGCCCGATGTTCTCTTGATTGCCTTGTGCTTAGGAGCCTATGTGAAATGGAAACGCTTCGCACTTGTCTGTTCGGTAGGTTCTATAGTTGGTGGTATTTTGGGCTATCTGATCGGGCAGTTTGCCTTTGATCTGATTGGCGAAAAATTTCTCGCCTTTACTGCCTCGATATCCGGGACTGAGCCGGAAGCACTCTTGGAAACAGCCCGCTACTGGTTTAAAGATAAAGAAATGTTCGGTATGAAAGTCGGTCCCTGGGCAGTCGGCATCGCCGCATTCACGCCAATTCCTTACAAAGTTTTCACAATCTCGGCAGGCTTTTTTGATATGCCCTTTCTGCCGTTTGCAGTGGCTTCAATCATAGGCCGCTCTTTAAGATTCTTTGCCGTAGCCGGTCTGGTCGGGTTATTGTATGAGAAATTCGGAAACAAAATTCAGGAATTCATCGACAAATATTTTAACTGGCTGGCGCTGGCATTTGTGGTCCTGTTAATCGGCGGATTTATGGCGCTAAGGCTGTTTTGATAAATTATTAAAAGCATGTAATAAATCCGAATTGTAATCCCTCCATTACTATTGTAAATTAAATTCATGGTTCATCTAAAAGTCGATACGACCGTCTCCAGAAACAGGCTGTTCTGGGCCATTCTATTTAATGCTCTGATAACTGCCGCAGAGTTTATCGGCGGCTTTATCAGCGGGTCACTGGCTTTAATTGCGGACGCGGTTCATAACCTGGCCGATGTTGCCGCTCTGGGTTTAGCCTGGCTGGGTGTAAAAGGCGCCGAGAGGCCGGCCACCAAAAAATCAACCTATGGTTACCAACGTATCGAGGTCATGACAGCTTTCATTTCAGCCGTGTCGCTGGTTGTTATAGCAGTCTTTATTTTCGTAGAAGCAGTTGACAGATTTTTTAATCCGCAACCGATCACCAGTCCCGCTATTTTCTTAACAGTTGCAGTCATAGGCCTTTTGGGTAATCTGCTTTCTATCTGGTTTTTGCATTCGGAAAAAGACAAATCGCTCAATTTGAAAGCCGCTTTTTTGCACATGTTCTACGATGCCTTGTCATCGGCGGCAGTTGTCATAGGCGGTGTCGTCATCATTTTGACCGGCTGGTACATTCTGGACACTATCCTGGCATTCCTAATCGGTATAATGATACTATATTCATCTTACCTAGTCATAAAAGAAGCTCTTTTGATTTTTATGGAGTCCGTACCGGCCGGGATAGATTATGACGAAGTGCTGGATTCTATTTCCAATATGGCGCTGGTAAAAGAAGTGCACGACCTTCACATCTGGTCACTCTCCTCCACCGAAACAGCTCTCTCCTGCCACCTCTATTTGAGCCGCGATGATTATCTTGAGGGTTCCGATCTCATCAAGCAAATAAATCAAATGCTCCGCAGCAAATTCAATATAGGCCACGGAACTTTCCAACTGGAAATAGAAGGTCAGGGATGTGCCAACCTGCATGACCACGGCAGCAAATTAGGTCAGAGCAGTATCTGATGAGTAAAATTGTGGAGCTTAAAATTATCGACCTGGCTTTCGACGGCAAAGCTGTGGCCAAGACAGATAATGGCAAGATCGTTTTCTTAAATGGCGGGCTTACCGGAGAAACTGTCAGGGCCAGGATTGTCCGCTCCAAACGCAGGTTCGATGAAGCTATCGTGCTGGATATACTAGAAAAATCTGATGAGCGAATTGATGCTATCTGTCGTCATTTTGACCATTGCGGAGGCTGCAGCTGGCAGGATTTACGCTATCAAAAGCAGCTTGAGATCAAAAAAACGCATGTAGCAGGCTGTATCGAAAGAATCGGCGGACTTGAGGATGTAATTGTAAGAGATACAGTTGGCTCAATCGAGCAGTTTGGCTACCGCAATAAGATGGAGTTTTCGTTTAACAGTCACCCCGAATTTGGCTTCACATTGGGGCTTCACCGCCGGGGTCAGTATGCCGATATATTTGACTTAGAGGAATGCCATCTGCCATCTGAAAAATATGGCAAAATTGTCGGCTGGCTGCGAGAGTATGTCAAAGAAAATGAGATTTCGGTTTATGATATTGATGAACACCAAGGCTTTATGCGATTTCTGGTTATAAGAGACACAAAAAACAGTGATGAACTGATGATAAACATTGTAACAAATAGCGGAGAGTTTCCGTCTCAAGAAGAGTTGACGGATAAGATGACAGCTGCCTTTCCGGAAATTACGACTATCGTGCATAACGAAAACGGACAAAAAGCAAATATCGCAGTAGGTGAAAAAGAAACCGTGCTTTATGGTAACGGCTTTATAACAGAAAAGCTTATGGGACATTCATTTAAGATCAGTTCCAATTCGTTTTTCCAGACAAATACTTTGCAGGCCGAAAAACTGTACCAGATAGCTTTTGATATGCTCAAACCGAACGGAACTGAAAAAGTATTGGACTTGTACTGCGGCACCGGAGCGATATCTATCTGTGTGGCTCCGAAAGTCGCCGAAGTTACCGGGGTAGAATTAGTTGCTGATGCAATAACGGCAGCTAAAGAAAATGCCGAAATAAACAAATGTAAGAACGTTGATTTTATTTTGAGTGATACCAAAGATTTTTTGAGAAATAACCAAACAGAATTCGATGTGGTCATAACCGACCCGCCCAGAGCCGGCATGCACCCTAAAGCATTAAAACAGATGATGAGCATGCTGCCTGAAAAGATTTTGTATATCTCCTGCAATCCCTCAACTTTTGCCCGTGATGCGCGGGAAATAGTTGATGCCGGCTATGAGCTGCCCGAAGTGCAGCCGGTCGATATGTTTCCTCACACCAGACATATTGAAATGGCAGCATTGTTTCTGAAACAGGAACTTTCAGCTTAGAGAATAGTGACTAAAACATGCTTCATGGAGGAAGAATGATAAAGACGTTGAATGTTAAACTTGTAGTATTCTATATTTTCCTGATACTGCTGACGCCTGCGATTTCGCTCGCAGATGCTTTTGAAGTACTGTCCAATCAGATAATGGAAGAGCTGCAAAAGTTTTATCCGGTTCGCTCAACCGAGATGGGCATTCACTCCTACGACCACAGATTTGCGGACTACTCGTCGTCGTCGGTCAAAAAAATGATTGACAAGCTTAATCGTTTCGAAAAAAAGCTCTACAAGTATCGCGGCGCCAAGCTTTCTGCTCATAACAAAATTAATTACAAACTTCTGAAGTCAAATGTTGATGTTGCTCTGCAGGATTTAAAAAAAATCCGCTGGCATAAAAAGTCACCACAACTTTATGTCGATGAAGCGGTCAACGGTCTATATTTTCTGGTTCTATCACCGCACGCTCCAATGTCTGAAAAAATTGCCACAATATTAGTGCGCATGCGGGCAGTTCCTAAACTTTTTGCAACGGCCAGAAAAAACTTGAAAAAACCACCGCAAATTTATATCGATGCTGCCATTAAATCCCTCGAAGACGGCATTAGTTTTTACAAAGATGTTGCTGCTGATATTTCAAAACAGCATCCCGAACGAGCCGATCAGCTGATGAAATTCTCTACCCGGGCACGTGAAGCAATGAACGATTTTATCAACTTCCTGTCGACTATGACACCTGGCAAAGACAAATCATTTGCAATCGGTAAAAATAATTTTGACTACAAACTGAAAAATGAATACTTCCTGGATTATGATTCCGACTCGCTGCTGAAAATCGGTCAGACGCTTCTTAAGCAAGCCCAGGATAGTTACCGGGAGTATGCCGGCTATGTTGAATCGAACCACCAGTCGGGTAATAATTCTGTTTTTGTACCGGCTACATTCGCCAGCTCTGATATTTTGGATTACTACAACTGGGAGACTAATCAGGTAAAGCAGTTCTGCGAAGAAAATGAAATTGTCTCAGTGCCCGAAGATATTGGTCAGGTAACAGTAATTGAAACACCCGCTTTTCTGCGGTCCATGCATGCCGGTATCTCATATCAGCCGGCCGGGCCTTTTGACACGGAGCAGCACGGATATTTTTATGTCCGACCGATTCCGAATATAGATGACCCCGGATTTTTGTCCGGTCGCTACCACTATGTTCACCGCCGGGGATTTAAGGGTTCGGTTGTGCACGAAGCCTTCCCCGGACATCATCTGCAGCTTCAGCTGGCCAGGATGAACGACGACCCGCTGCGCAAATCGCAGTTTAATATCATGATGATCGAAGGCTGGGCTTTGTACTGTGAACAAATGATGTATGAAGAAGGCCTGTTCGGCGAAGAAAATGCCGCTCAATGGCTGGCGGTACTTGGCGCTATAAGATTCAGGGCAGCACGTATTATTGCCGATATTAGTTTACATACAGGCAGGATGTCCTATGATGAATGTGTAGACTGGATGATCGATGAACTGGAGCTTAAGACTCAGTCGGAAAAGAAGTACATTCAATCTGAGGTTCGCCGATATACTGTTTCACCGACCTATCAGATATCGTATCTGATCGGTAAGCAGGAAATAATGAAACTTCGCCAGGCCATGATGAAAAAAGAAGGTGACAATTTTTCGCTTCGCAAATTTCATGATGCTCTACTAGCGGAGGGTTCAATCGCTCCGGCATTGATGTGGCAGGTCATGGGCTTAAAGAAACCTTAAGTAGGTTCTTTTATGTGCTGTTGGACGACCCCGTCTGACAGTCTTTTGAGTAGCTCGAAACCTCACGTACTCGGGATGGTTTCGACAAAGAATTGTGTAGGTGTAGTTTAGAAAATGTCAAATTTCGTTATCATTTTATCAGCAGCACTTGTTTTGCTGGCTCTGGCTACTCTAATTCGCCTGAGAGTGAAGC
>JADFPZ010000105.1 GCA_022562075.1 Candidatus Zixiibacteriota bacterium
TCCTCCTATGGTCACAATATGGTCACAATCAAGTGACAGAAATATACTATATGGGATAAGTTATTGTCAAGTAGAAAGATAAGAATAGTCTAAAAAACTAAGCGGAGAGGCAGGGATTCGAACCCTGGATAGAGATAAACACCCTATAACGGATTAGCAATCCGCCGCCTTCAGCCGCTCGGCCACCTCTCCACTACACATTAAGATTTTAGATATTACAGAATAAGCAGCTAAAAGATTCTATTCAAGCAGTTTTTCTCTATTAGAGTCATATTATCGAAATAGCGGCAAATGTTCTCATTTATGGAATTTAGGAAATTCTGGGCTGCTTTAATGGGATTTCTCTGACGGTACTTGCCGGGGTTACATTTTTGCCGAAAAAGCTTCGACTAGCTCGGCGATAAAATCATGTAAAACAACCGGTTTATACATAACCCGGCTGGCGCCGAGAATTCCGGCTTCTTTGACCAGCCTCTCTGTAGAATTGCCGGTAATTACCCAGACAGGTACTTTGGGAGAGGCTTTCTTAATATCTGCCAATATATCGAGTCCCGACATCTCAGGCATTATCAAATCCAGAGTAATTATGTCATACCGATTCTGTGCCGCCAGCCTAAGCGCCTCTTCACCGCTTTCGGCCAGCTCAACTTCAATAGCCTTAGTCACTCCGCAAAAATCTTTGAAAACTTCGCGCACCCATTCCTCATCATCGACTATCAACACTTTAAAAGGCTCTCCTCTGGTTTCAACCATTTTAGTGAGCTTTTCGATACATGATTGAAGAATCTTTTGATTGTTTGCAGAGTTATTCATTTTTTCTATTCCTATCGTTCATTGGTCATCAAGCAATTACTTACTTCAAATTTTCCGGCCGCATCGGTTATGGCCAGTCAGCAGGCTGTCCTTCATTTTTTAGTGTATGCATAATAGCAGCGCATTGCTCCATTATTGAATTCAGCTTTACTTCTACCTGGTCTTTTATGCCTCTGCCCGACGGCAGATGATATTGCACCTTTTCATTATTCGAAGCAGCTCTAATAACTACCGCTATCTCCTGCACAACTTTTATAGTCGTGTTAACCAGCCTTATGAACTGCGGCTCCATTTTGTTAACTACTTGTGAGTCCTTCTTGACTTTAGCCAGATACAGAGCCAGGTCGACTGCTATCTGCTTGACATTTTCATTGAGCGTATCGACAGTATCGATTAACTGATTGTTCTGTTCTTGTTCCTGAGTATCCATAGTTGACTTTTATCTCAGGCTGGTAGCTTCTCTGATTCTGTCCGCCAGCATGACAGCCAGTTCTCTTTCTAATTCACTGAAAAATATAATCTTTTCCGGAGCACTGATGTGAAGGTCGGCATCATTTTTGTCATCATCTGTGGAGGCCTGGATAATTCGTTTTCCCTCTTTTTCAATCTTGAAATGTTCTGATACGATGCTGCGCTTTCTGATTAAGTCAATTATCCGTAATTCTCCGGAAATTACGCCGATATTTTCATATTTATGAAAAATGAATGGTAGACTGAATGTTTTTTTTCGCTCTAGCCCTTCAAACTCTACAGACACTAAAATCAGATATTTTCTGCCAGCTTGAGCAGCCCAATCTATGAGAAGATCTGTTTCATACCGACCCACGGGAAATTCCGGCATCTCTGTTAATACGTCGGCATTGACCACAGCGCCGTTCCCATTTCTTGTCAGCTCAATCAAAAGTTTTTCTGTCAGACGAGAGTCTGTCCAGCCAAATTCTGAATGTATTACTTTTATGAGTGCCGAGCTGCTATTGCGGTTGCGCTGGTTGTTTTGCGCCAGCCCGGCAGACCCGAACATTAAAACAAAGAAAATAATAAAAAGGTATATTTTTTTCATGGCAGTTCAGCTTTACTCTTCTGTTACGTATTTTCTTAGTGTTTTCTTAACACTAATGTCAAACCCACTAAATTCCAGGGGGAGGATATTAAGTTCTGCTTCTGACAGGATGTCTTCCAGTCTGTTTCTATCAACAAACTCAATACCTGTAAGATATTTTCCCTCTGACTCATCTGTTCTCTTTACCAGCCCCAATACATTTTCGACAATTACTTCACCCTGCAAATTAAAGCGGAGGGCCACAATATCTCCCGGTGAGAACGGATCATCGAGATCAATCAGAACACCACCAAGAGATAAGTTGACTATTGAAGCTTCAACAGGCTGCCCCTGACCTTCGGGCCAAAATTCCCCTTCGACAGATTTTATTCGCTGAATAAATAGCGGCGATACTATCTCTATCCGAATAAACTGACGCCTATTTTGCTCACTTAGCTGAAAGGGCGGCTTTACTTTTTTGCCTGAATCCTCGACCTCGTGCTCAGTAACGAACTTGGTTTGTTTCTCGTCTTTCATAACTATTCCCGTTTACGGTATTGGCTCATGCCGTCATTCTTTGGTTTAACATTTAAATAATCTCATTTATTTTCTAGGTCTTAGCTTCTTCTTTTAGAATTTTGTTTTGCTCTATTGCCAGTTCTAAAATTTTTCTGGCCAATGCGGTCTGCGACTTGTCCTCTCGGTGACGATATATTAGTTCCTGACCGTGTTTAATCGTGCTCGCAAAATATTCTTTTGCCTGGTCATGTTGTCCTGTCCTGCGAGAAAGTTCGGCTATCAAATAAAGTGCCTGGACCTGCTGGTTTCCTTGAGAAATATGGTGCCCGTCGATGAAAGCCTGCTTATAGTAATGGGCCGCTTTTGTCAGAGCCTGACGTTCACTGATAACACATCCATCCCAGTTATCTGAAATATCACTTAGGTAATCTGTAAACGCGGGAAAACCACCAAAACTTCCCAAGTTATCACCATCATCAGCGCCTACAGTCATGGTCTGATACTCTTCAAACAGATTCTCTAGTGAGTTCAGCTGTTGCTGGTTTAACTCTGTTGATTTCTCAAATTCTTCCAATTTAGCAATAAACTGCTCTTTGAACGGCATCATCAATGACTTCATCTCTGCGGAAATTTTATCAGTTTCAAAATGCGCGTTCAAATGACGCTTAAAGACGCTGCTTATTTCTTTGGTATTATTTACTGAAGCAAGAAGCTGGTTGTACTGGCTCTTAATTTCAGCTAGCAACCCCTTTAAAAATCCCTTGTTTGGATTTTCTCCCTTGCCCAGGTCTCTGAAAACCCAACCTAAACGTAGGTACCAACGGCCGAGATCCAGAAAATTGGGACGTTCTGATAATTCTTCGTCAAGGATAGCCAGGTGCAATTTGATAATTGCGGACTCGTTAGGATAACGGGGTACATCCAATCCGCGGGAGAACTTTTTGATTACCGAATCACCATCTCCCAGCTGCGCCAAATGACTGGCTCTAACAGTCTTGAGCCGGTAAGTTTTGAAATGACTGTCTGACTGCCAGTCTTTAAAACTACTATTAAATTCACGACTATAGCAGCAATTCGAGCAGGTCGCAATGAAAAAAACCAGCGGGTTATACGACTCATACTTCTCAAAACGCCATTTAATACCGGTTGGACAAAAATCAGTATCTCGCTCGCCCTCTGCGTAGGCACCGACCTTAATGGATTCGTATTCATTCATGGTTTTACAGACAGGGCACTCAATACGTGAATTGAAAAAGGGAGAATCGTTACTCATTTAATTTTCCTGCCTTGCTTGTGGCATAAAAGTTCGCCTCATAAATTCCAGCTCCGCCGCTGAAAGTGGCAGAATTTTTCTAATCTCTGCCGCCGCCCTCCCGGAACTCATCATTTTCTTCGCTTGCTGAATAATTTCAAGTCTATTTCTTTGCAGCCTGCCGCTCTTTAAGTAATCGGTATTTTCCGGTAGCGGCTCTCTGGCCGGCTCCTTTTCATCTTGGTCAAATCTCACAAATTCAAACTGATTTTTGGACTCTGAACCTTCGACCTTCTTTTTTTTAATCTCTCCTTCTTCCGGCAGAAAATTCACTAACTGTACTTCGCGGTGCCGCCTGGTAGCTACAGAATAAATCAGCACCGAAAACGCACCCGCAAGAATATATCCTGCAGCTATTATGGCTGTATCTATCAAAAGTCCATTACTGAAATCCATTACTCACTCCTATGAAAAATAGCATCCTGCCTTAGGCTTCAATGTCCACATGCTTTGAGTCATTCTCTTCATCTTCGGCTGCCTCTTGTGGTTGGATAAGATTCTTCTTCTCTTGATGTTCTTTGTCAATATCATTGTGCAATTCAGCATTGTCAGTATTTTCTCTTGGGATGCTCAATATTACCTGGTCTTCAAAGGCCGGCTTATTTTCTTTATTCTTTTTCTCATCTTGCTTTTTATCACTATTTTTGTCCCGGTTTTTATTTGCATCGCTTCTGAGAACTTTGGTCACCCTTTCAGATGCCTGAGAGTTTACGATTCTGCTTGAAAAATCATCCATCAGGTTGTCCTCTAAAAAGCCAATGACAAGTTTCTTAACCTGTCAAAGCAAATCTCTCCTGCACCATAGTTCGAAGTTTAGATACGGCGCGAGTATGTATCTGCGATACACGTGATTCAGAAATAGACATCACCTCACCAATTTCCTTAAGCGTTAACTCCTCGTAGTAATAAAGAGCTATTACCAGTTTCTCCTGAGTTGTCAATTTTTCCATGGCAATCGACAAAAATGCCCGGAGTTCATCTTTCTCCAGTTCACCCAGGATGTTTATTTTGGAGGTATCAACGATGGTCTCGATTCTGGATACCTGGCGATTGTCGTCCTCGCGGAAAATAATATCATCCAGCGACAGAATATTTGTGCCGGATACATCGTCCAGAGATAGATGCAACTCTTCGATCGTAACCTTCATATGCTTGGCCAACTCAGTCTTTTCAGGCGGACGGCCATACTTGTTCTCAAGTATGTGGTATGATTTTTCGATCTCTCTGGATTTTGCACGGGTTGAGCGCGGTACCCAGTCAAGTGCGCGGAGTTCATCAAGTATGGCACCACGAATTCTTGGTACGGCATAGGTTTCAAATTTCACACCGCGGCCTGGATCAAAATTGCGGAAGGCTTCTATCAATCCGATCACACCGGTATTGATCAGATCCGGCAGTTCAACGGACCTGGGAAAGCCCATGGCCATGCGTGATGCGACATTGCGCACCAGCGGCAAAAATTTGTTTAAAAGCATTTGTCGCATCTCTTCTGTTTCAGACTTACGGTAGCGCCGCCATTCACGCTCTGTGACTGTAGGCCTCCGTTTGCGTTTCGCATTCTCGACAGACGGTGCATAAGTCAGATTTTCAGTTCTCTTTGAAGCAGCCTTGCGGCCACCTTTTTTTGACGGTGCTGATATCGTGTTAACCATAAGAGTACTATCCCTTTATATATCGGCCGCAGCCGAGTTCCTTTTATAGTTACTGGTTGAAGCCGGATTCTCTGCCGGCGCAGCTTGTTCCTGATTGTGAATTGTTCGATTCAAAACCGATTTGAACAGACCAAAGTTCACAGGATATTGAAAACTGCTCAAACTTTGCACAGCTCTGCCTCGACCTCTAGTGTCGTCCGTGCCATAGCGTTAGGATCCGGCACCTGTATGTCACCGATTCCGCCCGGAGCATCGCTGGTCCAGAGCATCTTGCAATTGAGGATTTCTGCCAATTTGATTACTCCACCGTACTTGGTGCTGAGATCCATCATCGTCATTGCAAAATGTGTAGGAGTTGCTGCCCGTCCCCATTTGGCCATGGTGTATAAGTCCGATGGTCTTGTCAGAGCCGAAAAAACGAAAACGCAGTGAGTGGGATTCAGCTCGTTGATTCTGCAAAAGAGCTTATCTCTATCTCCTTCATCCGCAGTCAAACCTGGCGAATCAATCAGGATTATTCCTGAGCTCTCCGCCTTCAGAGAGCCTGTCACTTCAAAGCTTGAAAACGATTGAAGCCCCAAAAGGTCGGCGTAACTGTTAAGTTCTTCGGTTCCGCCAATCTTGAAATCATCGATACTTGCAAGTTTAACTTTTGATTTCTTTTGACCGATCAAATGCGCAGCAAGTTTGCCCATCATCGAAGACTTTCCTGAGCCGGACGGTCCGATAAACAGTACCCTGTCTCCTTCTTTGAGCTCGATGCTCGGCTGCATGACCGAGGCAAACCTGCGCACTAAGCCGGACCTGATTGATTGAGCCAGATCAGAGTCAGCTTCTGCGGCTGTTTCTAAGAGTGAGTCATGAATGAGCGACTCGATAAATTCGTTTGTGAAATCTGACTCGCTCAGTTGTTTGCGAAGCGACATCAGCTCATCTACGTCTTCATTCTGCACAGGATTGACCAGGTAGCGTGTAAGTATTCTCTCCAGTCTTTCCAGCCTGTTATCCAGCTTCTGATTTATTATAGGTGAAAGGGGCTCTTCTATTTTTGGAACAGAATCATGAGCACCCGTCACAATTGCCTTTTTGATCGCGGCTGCTTTCGGAGTTGCCATCGGACTAACTTTCGGAGCAGCCTTTACAGTTTCAGTGGCAACAGTCTTCTTGACTGAGGCAGTTGTCGGCTGCTCGTCGTTGATACAGGCGATAATTTCTACCTGTGTTGTTCCCTTCGCACTGACAGCTTTGCGCGTCTTCAGGACTATGGCATTTCTGCCCATGTCCGCTTTGATGAGCCGCAGCGCTTCGGCCACTGTGTCTGCGGTGAACGATTTAACTTTCATTTTCTATCCTCACTATTCCTATTGAAATCAATTCTGTCTCGGGCAGGATTTCGTTGTAGGAGACAACGTTTAGTGCCGGGTATTTTGATTCGGCCAGCTTTCTTAGAACCAGCCTGATATTAGGCGAGCAAATACAGAGCTGTATCTGTCCGCTATTTGACATTTTCTCAATGAGCTTACCGATTTCAGCCAGAAGCTTTTCAGCTAATGATGGTTCCAACCCCAGCACCAAGCCCTGCTTGGAACTTTGGATTGATTCAGCCATCTGCTGTTCAATAGCAGGGTCAACTGTAAAGACATAAATCTTGCCGGATTTGTCCCGGTACAAGTCCGTAATCTGTCGCCTAAGAGATATCCTCACATACTCTGCCAATACTTCCGGTTCTTTGGTAGCGCCGATATAGTCGGAAGTCGTTTCGATGATTGTGGCCAGGTCACGGACTGGTATACGCTCTGCAAGAAGCGACTGCAGAATCTTCTGCAGTGTTCCCAGCGGAACGACTTCAGGGATGACGCCATCAACCAGCGCCGGATAATCGTCTTTGAGAGTTTGTGTCAGATGTTGCACGTCCTGCCTGCTCAAAATTTCCGGAGCGGAGCTGCGCACTACTTCGGTCAGATGCGTGGCGATAACAGCCGATGGTTCCACTATTGTAAAGCCCTTTAGCTCGGCCGTTTCCTTTAAGCCGGGAATAATCCAGGTAGCTTTCAGACCAAATGCCGGATCGACTGTTTCAAAACCGTCCAACTTGTCTTCGACATAGCCCGGATTAATCGCCAGCAGATGGTCAGGCATCAGCTCATAGCTGGCTGTCTTGATTCCTTTAACTTTTAATGAATACTGGTTCGGCCCCAGCTGAACGTTGTCGCGTATCCGAACCGGCGGCACGATTATGCCCAGCTCCGTTGCCAGTTGTTTACGAATCATTCCAATTCTGCTTAAAAGGTCGCCGCCCTGATTGGCATCAACCAGTGGAATCAGACCGTAGCCGATTTCCAGTCCGAGTATATCAACTTTCAACAAATCTTCTGTGCGCTCTTCGGTAACCTGAGCACTTGCCTTTTCCTGCTGTTTAAGCTGGTCGGCTTCTCTTGCTTGGCTTTTTATCGCTGCGCGGGCCGCAAATCCAACTCCGCCGGCTATTAACCCCAAAATGACAAAAGTAGCTGTGGGCATGCCCGGCATCATTCCGAATAAGATCAGTACTATTGCTGTCACCAGAATTGCGCGCGGCTGCTTGGTTAATTGAGTCGCTAAATCGCTGCCCATATTTGAAGTAGCGGCAGCACGAGTAACGATAATACCTGAGGCTGTTGAGACTAATAGTGCCGGAATTTGCGTTACTAAACCGTCACCGATAGAAAGCAGCGAATAAGTACGCATGGATTCGGCCAGACTCATATCTTTCATGGCGATTCCAATTACAAAGCCGCCGATAATATTGATTAAGGTTATGAGAATACTGGCGATGGCATCACCGCGTACAAATTTTGAAGCACCGTCCATGGCCCCGTAGAAATCAGCTTCGTGGGAGATTGCTTCACGGCGGTCGCGGGCGTCCTGGTCACCAATTATACCGGCATTAAGATCGGCGTCGATAGCCATCTGCTTGCCCGGCATAGCATCCAGAGTAAACCTGGCGGCAACTTCAGAAATTCGACCGGCACCTTTGGTAATTACCACAAACTGGATTATTACCAGGATGATGAAGACAATGAAACCTACCACATAGTCGCCCTGTACCACAAAGTTTCCGAATGAATTGATTACTTCACCGGCGTAAGCCTGACCCAGAATCAGCCTCGTCGAAGCAACGTTTAAGGAAAGTCTCATTAACGTCACTACCAGCAGCATTCCCGGGAAAACAGACAATTCTAATGGTTTTGTCACATAAAGAGTGGTCAGAAGAACGACTAAAGAAAAAGTAATGTTAAATGCCAGAGCAAAATCCAAAAGCGCCGTCGGAATAGGAATAACTAAAACAGCAA
>JADFPZ010000106.1 GCA_022562075.1 Candidatus Zixiibacteriota bacterium
GTGCCTCAGCAAAATTAAAACTTTTGCAGCTGCGCTTAAGAAAGACGAATGGGTGGTAGGCGAGGGATACTCAGTCGACTTTTTCAAAAAAAGAATAGAGCCGGATAAGTTCATGCTGGACAAAGTCAGCGGCGGTCGGCCTGCCATAATGTTTACCAAAGACCAGCATACGGCCTGGGTCAACAGCAAAGCTCTTCAGCTAGCAAGTATCAATTCCAAAACAAAAGATCCGGCAGGCGGCAGAATTGAAAAACTAAACGACGGTACGCTCTCAGGGATTCTCCGCGAACCGGCGGCATACAGTTCTGTTAGCGACCTGCTGCCCGAACCAGCGACAAGTCAGATGAACCGTTTTTATCAAAAGGCATTAGACTGGGCTTACCAAAAAGGTGTCACAGGTGTGCATTCGTTCGACGGCAATTCGCTGGCTTTTGAGTGGTATCAGCAGATGTCCGAGAAGAAAAAACTAGGCCTGCGCATCAACTACTACTTTCAGGCAAGTGCTCTGCCAACTTTGTTAAAGAATAACATTCGCTATGGGCAGGGGGATGAATTCTTGCGAATTGCAGGGATAAAAATATTTTCCGATGGCGCTTTAGGGAGCAAGACTGCGCTTTGTTATGAAAAATACAAAGGCAGCAAAAATAATTACGGCATTGAGGTCTGTTCCACAAAACAAATGCTGACTTCCGTCAAGCAAGCTGCCAGGCTCGGCCTGCCGGCAGCTATTCACGCTATCGGTGATAAAGCAATATCAAATGTTCTGGATGTTTTTGAAAAAGCGCCAGAACTAAAAAACGGCGCACGTCATCGCATTGAACATTACCAGCTGGTCAAAAGAAAGGATGTAGATCGCACCAAGAGACTAAACGTAATCGCCTCAATGCAGCCCTCGCATTGTCCGTCAGACATAAAAATGATCAGGAATTATTGGGGCAAACGCGGCGCTAACGCCTTTATCTTTCGCACACTTATCGATAAAGGCATAGATATCGCTTTCGGCTCCGACGTCCCCATAGAACCGCTTGACCCCATAGCCGGAATCGCTGCCGCAGTACGTCGCGCGAGGCCAAATAGCCTTGATATCTTTTATCCCAATCAGCGCATCTCTGTGCTTGAAGCGCTTAACAGATTCACATTCGGCCCTGCTATTGCGGTCGGGCAGCAAGACTGCCGGGGAATGCTGGCACCGGGGTATCCGGCAGATTTTGTCGTGCTTTCAGATGATATTGCCAGAGTGCCGGCATCAAAAATCTACGATATTCAGGTTCTGGCTACTATTTTGGATGGCGACATAAAATACTGCCATTCCAGCCTCAAACTGTAAGAATTCGGCCAATCCCTTTTCATTTGACTTCAACTGCTCAAAATCTCATATTGTTAGTATGAGAAAGTTACGTAGGGTATCGTTACTATTTTTTCTGTTTCTATTCGTTATTCCCTTTATATCGATTACAATTCAGTTCGCACTGGCGCAGGATACGACCAAGCCAATTGACACGCTCCTCTCAGACACTATTAAAGATTCCGAAAAACTCCTGCCTGCCAAAGTCTATATTCTAAAAGTCGATGGCGCTATCGGTGCTGTCACCGATGAACGCATTGAACAGGCCATAGAACTGGCCGAAGAAGAAAACGCCGAGCTTTTGATCGTAACGTTAAACACTCCCGGCGGGTTTTCGAGTGCCACGCGGTCAATCTGCTCAAACTTTCTAAATTCAAAAGTACCTGTTTGTGTCTATGTCTCACCCTCCGGAGCGCATGCCGGTTCGGCCGGTGTCTATATGGTGTACGCCTCTCATATCGCCGCCATGGCACCGACTACTAATATCGGCTCGGCTCATCCGGTCTCCGGAAGTGGAGAGAAGATAGACTCGATCATGAACGAAAAGGTTACCAACGACGCAGTCGCCCAGATTCGCTCTTATGCTCAAAAAAAAGGACGTAACGAAGAATGGGCCGAAAAAGTTGTTCGTGAGTCTGTCTCTATAACTGATAAAGATGCCCTGGAAATAAACGTTATTGATATTATTGCCAAAGATATCGATGACCTGCTCCAGCAACTAAATGGCCGCGAAATAGAACTGACTTATGGCAAGAAAACTCTCGCCCTTGAGAATCCGGAAATCGAAGAAATTGAAACATCATTCGCGCATAAAATTCTCGAAATCATCACCCAGCCAAATATTGCCTTTTTACTAATGTCGATTGGCGGACTCGGAATTATGCTCGAACTATATAACCCCGGTTCGATTTTTCCCGGCGTGGTTGGCGCTATATCGCTAATTCTGGCGTTCTACGCCTTTCAAACTCTGCCCATAAATTATGCCGGACTGGCTTTGATTCTACTGGCGGCCGTACTGTTCATTGCAGAGATAAAAATTATCAGCCATGGTCTGCTTACAATCGGTGGAGTAATATCGCTATTCTTAGGAGGGCTTATGCTTATTGACACAGTTGACCCGGCCTTGCGAATCTCAAAATCCGTTTTGATAAGCGTGGCTCTTTTTATCGGTGTGGTTGTTTTTATTGTCACCTGGTTAGTCGTAAAGGCCCAGAAAAATCGCCCCATTATCGGCAACGAAGGTTTAGTCGGCCAGACCGGCGAGATTCGAAAAGGAGGCTATGTCTATGTCGAGGGCGCCTTATGGAAGATAGATTCGACTGAAGAATATGAAACAGGCAGCAAGGTAAAAGTTACAGCTGTCGACGGGCTTAAGCTAAAAGTAAAAAACATTAATAGTTAAAGAGGTGAAGCAATGGGTTTATATGGAATTATAGTCATAATATTTATGGGCTTGATACTTCTGGGCAACATGATTCGGGTGCTCAAAGAATATGAACGCGGAGTGGTATTCCGCCTTGGCCGCTTAATCGGTGCCAAAGGTCCCGGACTAATTATCTTGATACCAATCGTTGATAAACTGGTAAGAGTAGATTTGCGCGTAATTACCTACGACATCCCCCCGCAGGATGTTATCACCAAAGATAACGTGTCAATAAAGGTCAACGCGGTGCTTTATTTTCAAGTGACAGATGCCAACCGCTCGATAGTTTCAGTTGCCAACTTTTTCGAAGCAACTTCACAAATTGCACAGACAACTCTGCGTTCGGTGCTGGGGCAGGTAGAACTTGATGAGCTTTTGGCGGATCGCGAAAAAATAAACGCCCAACTGCAAAAAATTATTGACGATCAGACAGAGCCGTGGGGCGTTAAGGTCTCGGTAGTTGAAGTAAAAAATGTCGACCTGCCGCCGGATATGGTTCGAGCCATAGCCAAACAAGCCGAAGCCGAGCGTGAACGCCGCGCAAAAATTATTCACGCCCAGGGTGAATTCGAGGCGGCCCAGAAATTAAGTGAAGCTGCCGCTGTTATTGCAACATCCCCCGGAACAATGCAGCTGAGATATCTGCAAACTCTTACGGAAGTCGCTTCAGAGAAAAACTCCACACTGGTATTCCCGATCCCGATAGACATCCTTGAAGGCATCAACAGATTCATCCAGAAAAAGGTAGCGGAGTAGGGGAAGATCACTCGCAGAACAAGGATTAATTTGAGAACAATCCTGCGCATGGTACTGCCCATATTGGTTTTCGTAACGACTGTAAGTTATGCGAGCGGGGATTACTACGGATGGTGGGATAGATTGTTTAATCGCAATATTGTTCTCTCTGTATGGGAAAGATTTACAAGAAGCCAAGGTTGGCCTAATTCAATTATTTTTGATGATGAGCCAGAATTTGAAGTACTCTTGAACTTTATGAAGAGTCGATCGAGTATCGATTCTGTAAGAAATGATACCCGTATACCATCTGCTGTTGCTCGCCTAGGGGGTACCATTACTCCACCTATGATAGGGGATGTTTCAGAAAATTGGCCTAAATTTCACTATGCAATTGAGACGTCACCTCTAATTTTCCTTTACGATTATCAAAGATCTACAGCGAAAAGGAACGATTCTGCAGATTCAGCTCGAATTCAGTACGTATGCACTTTAGGTGAATTGCAGATGTGGGTAGAAGAATCTCGAAACAAAGAGCGCTTTTGGATTGCGGCAATACTCGTTAACTTTCTATCATTGACTATCTTCTTCTTAACTAATAAGTCTAAAGAAAAAATTGACTAGTCATCCTCGGAAGCCTACACCGATCGCCCGTTTAGTCAAGTTTTGCGAGACCTCGATTCTACCCAAATTTAGTTGACTGACAGGTCTTTCAGCCGCTATTTCAAGATTAATATAGTTTCTATTTAGAGCCGACATAGAACTAATAGTCTATTCTCGTTGTTATAAAAGCAGGTCTGATCGTAATCTGCCGGAGAGGAATCAAATATGTTCAACCAGGAAAACGAACCTCAAAAACCTGTTTCAAGCTCTCCTAGCTCACCAGTCCAGCCGCACCCTCAAATATCCGAAGATACTGAACCGCCGGTTATCGATGAAATGAAAATGCAGATGCTGATGAACAGACTGAAAGAAAACCAGAACCTGAGCATGGGCATTCTGGGCGGATTTATCGCCGCTTTGGCCGGAGCCTCGGTTTGGGCAATCATAACCGCCATTACAGAATACCAGATCGGATTTATGGCCATAGGTGTGGGTTTTCTGGTCGGATATGCGGTCCGCTATATGGGACAGGGAGTTGATCAGGTCTACGGCTATATCGGCGGCGGTCTGTCGCTTGTTGGCTGTCTTTTAGGAAATGTCCTGACAGCCTGTATTTTTTACGCCGAGGCCGAGTCTATCCCGTTTATGGATGTCGTCGGAGCGCTGGATTTCTCGATTGCTTTCGAAATACTGGTTGACACTTTTTCATTTATGGACATTCTCTTTTACGGGATTGCTGTCTACTACGGTTACAAATGGTCTTTCCGTCAATTGACTGAAGAAGAAATGAGAAGTGTCACCAAACCGGCCTAGTTTATTGACTTAGATTTTGGGGCAGATGAGGACCAGTCTGGTGCTGGCCGCCCGCAATAATTTAAGGCGAGATTGCCACACCCTGATTTCATCAGGGTTCGCAATGACAGAGCCGTCACTCTGAGCGGACGCCGTCCTGAGCTTATCTAAGTCACACTGAGCCAGCACATGTCCTGAGTCCGCCTCGGCGGAAACGGTCGAAGTGTGACTTTCTCAAAATCACTTTCCATTACTTCCCAAATCACTTATCCTGCCACCTATGCAGAAAAAACGCACCGACTACATCAGCTGGGATGACTATTTCATGGGCGTAGCCCAGCTCTCTGCACACCGCTCCAAAGACCCCAGCACCCAGGTGGGAGCATGTATAGTCAATTCCAAAAAGCGCATTATCGGTATCGGCTACAATGGCTTTCCGGCTGGCTGCTCTGATGACACACTCCCCTGGGACAGAGAGGGCGACTATCTGGATACGAAATATCCTTACGTTTGCCACGCCGAGATGAATGCCATAACCAATTCCTCAAACAAGCCGGAACTGGACGGTGCCTCTATATATATTTCGCTCTTTCCCTGTAACGATTGCGCCAAACTTATAATTCAGGTAGGCATAAAAGAAATCGTATTCCTCTCAGATAAATACAACGGCGACGATATCTTTGTAGCTGCCCGCAGGATGTTTGAGATGGCCGGTGTCAGCTGCCGCCAGCTCAACCCCGCCCGCAAACATATAAGCCTCGATTTGGAAGTAGATTAACAATCCGCCTTAAAGTTCTGCGTTAGACTGCATCTCTAAAAGAACTTAAAACTTCCAAGAAACAAAAATATTATTACATTTTTTATTGTCTTTCGCTGTCCAATTCATAGATTGCAATCTTTCAATTTCTACGACAAAAAGTTCAAATCTGTGTGGAGGAAAGAGTAAGTGACCAAGACCAAGGAGGCAGTTCTTAAACAAATTGACGAAGCCGGCGTGAGGTATATCCGGCTTTGCTTTACAGACGTTCTCGGCAAAATCAAAGGGATGTCTATCACCCGTTCGGAAATCGAGCAGGTTCTCGAAGAAGGACAGGGATTCGACGGTTCCTCGGTAGAGGGGTTTGCCCGTATCGAAGAGTCCGACCTGATGGCCATGCCTGACCCGCTCACCTTCCGGGTAATTCCCTGGGAAATCGGCACCGAGAAAATCGCCATTATGTTTTGCGATATTGAAAACCCTGATGGTACCCCCTACGATGGCGACCCGCGCTGGGTGATGAAGCGGAATTTGAAAAAATTGCAGGAAAAGAACTGGACGTACTATCTCGGTCCGGAAATGGAATATTTCTATTTCGAAAATGACCGAGAGCCCGGCATAATTGATCGCGCCGGATATTTTGACTACGAATCAACAGATTTAGGCACCAAAGTCCGCAAGATGACTGTGGCAGCGCTCGAAGACCTCCACATTCCGGTCGAGTGCTCCCACCACGAGGTTGCTCCCAGCCAGCACGAGATTGACCTGAAATATCAGGAAGCTCTGGTGATGGCCGACTTTTCCCAGATTTACAGATTTGTCGTCAAGGAAATTGCCCTGCAAAACGGACTTTACGCCAGCTTTATGCCCAAGCCGATTTTTGGCGAAAATGGCAGCGGCATGCATGTCCATATGTCGTTGTTTGAGGGTGACAAAAACCTCTTTTTTGAAAAAGAGGATTTCTACCACCTCTCAAAAATGGCCAAAAACTTTATTGCCGGCATTTTGAAGCATGTCAAAGAGTTCACGCTGGTGACCAACCAGTGGGTAAATTCCTACAAGCGACTTGTTCCGGGATATGAAGCTCCGGTCTATGTCAGCTGGGGCAGACGCAACCGCTCCAGCATGGTCCGGGTGCCGATGTACCGAGTCGGTAAGGAAAAAGCGACCCGCGTGGAACTCCGCTCGGCAGACTCGGCCGCCAATCCCTATCTGGCCTTTTCCTGCATGCTGGCTGCCGGTATGAAAGGCATCGCAAATAACTACGACCTGCCCGAGCCAATCGAGGAAAACATCTTCCACATGAATGCCGAAAAGAAAGCCGGACTTAATGTCGATGTCCTGCCCAATTCGCTGGAGAACGCTATCATAGAATTTGAAAAATCAGCACTGATGAAAAAGACACTCGGCCAACATGTTTTTGACAAGCTGATAGAAAACAAACGTATCGAATGGGACGCCTACCGCACCAACGTCACCAACTTCGAAGTCGACAAGTATTTGCCCATGCTGTAAGGGGAAACAAAATATGTCTGTATTTGATACTGTAAAAGAGGCTGCAAATTTGGCGAAGGAACACGGCCGAATGGACCTCTATGAAAAATTACTTGACTATCGTGCTGAATCGGTTGATTTGCGAGAACAAAATTTGACACTAAAACAACAAATCCTAGAGTTAAATAATCACAGAGAATTAGATAATTCAATAGTGTTTCATGATGGCGTTCATTGGATCACGAATGATGAGAAAACTCAAGGGAACGTTCCAACTCCAATCTGTCCAAGGTGTTGGGATGTTGATAAGGTGGTTGTAAGACAGAAACTTGGCAGATATGGTTCTTCCGGTTCAAGTTTTACATGTAAAAATTGCGCAAAATTTTTTTGTGATATTCACAGTTTCCCTAAGACTTAATAGAATCTATTCAATTTCAAACTGTAGTTCCCTTACTTAATGTAGGCAAACATACTACTTACGTCGTTTTGTCTTTCCAGCGTAGGCTTGAATCCATCTTTTCTTTGCATATGACTATGGCTCACTGCATTACGGCAAATCCACACGGTTAACAAAATGGGTTCGTTTTGTCATATTTAACATCCTTTTTTGAGTTGCCTCCGACTGAGTGGCTGGAAATCCGCCACGGTGGATAAAATGGGTTCGTTTTGTCATATTTTACTTTTTGCATAATAGGTTTTGTAGTAATATTGAGTTAGATATTCGGGATCAAATGGTTCTCTGCTCATATTAATCAAGGTTAGCGGAGTATTTTGTAGTGATTTGGGATTGAATTTGTGATGGGGCTGAGTAGTCTATTCGACAGGAACCCACCTAAAAGGCGGGCCACCCAGCCGACTGTTATTTGAAATTGATTTTATAGAACAAAGACTATACACTATTTATCATGTCATCTATTAGCAAAGCACTACTATTTGGAGATATTGATTTCCGTAAGCTCAAAAAAAGCGCTGATTTCAAAGAAGATAGTGTTAGAGAAGAAATTATACTTCCGGTACTGAAAGAGCTTGGGTATAAACGCAAGGACATAGTTAGAAGTAAGTCCCTCTCGCACCCGTTCTTAAAGATTGGCAGCAAAAAAAGACCAATTAATCTTATTCCGGACTACGTTTTAAAAGTCGAAGATAACTTTGCCTGGGTACTTGACGCGAAGTCACCAAGCGAAAGTGTAATTAATTCGGACAATGTGGAGCAGGTATATAGCTATGCAGCACATCCGGAGATACGGAGTACATATTTTGCGTTATGTAATGGTATTGAGATGTGCATTTATCGAACGCAACACACTAGTATCCCCGTGCTTCTGTTCGCTCTCTCAGAAATCGAACATTATTGGGAAAAGTTACATACTCTTTTATCTCCCAGCAGTTTTCAAATTGGGAAAAATCTTACTTACGAAACAACGACTGCGACAGCAAGGCCCAAAGGGTTTGACTACATAAATAGACCATTGCTTGAAGAAGTTCCAGTAAT
>JADFPZ010000005.1 GCA_022562075.1 Candidatus Zixiibacteriota bacterium
TAGCCTGAATATTGCCAACAGCAAAACAGTCGATAGAATCCAGAGCACGATTGGCCGGATTACGAATAGAGGCGCTGCCCGGGCCATCGTTACCCGCTGCAAAAATATTTACTATACCAAGTGCTTCGAGATTATCTATCAGTTCATAAAAGATTTCCTGGCAGCCGATATCTTTAATGCCCCAGCTATGATTGATTACATCCGGCAGATCATCAATGCTGTTCGGGTCGCCATCGGGATTGGCAGCCCATTCGAAGGCATCTATATAAGAAGCACCGTAAATATCAACTATCGCAGCAGAAATCCATTTGGCGTCAAGCGCGATGCCGACTGTGTCACCGGTGGCGTCATCGTGTGCAACCATTATACCCATAATATGAGTGCCGTGATGGTCACCTAATGTGTTATGGGGAAAGGGCTGCCGGTCGCGCGGGTCAAACCAGGCTGCTGCCGAGTCGCCATCGTGACCTTTCCAGTTGTTATAGAGCGCCGGGTGATCGCCATCGACTCCCGTATCAAATGAGCATATCAGTCGTCCGGCGCCGGTAAAACCTGCCAGCCAGGCCTGGTCGGCATTGATATAGGATAGATTTGATTGAACTCCGGCCGAAAGAGATGGTGATTTTTGAACCTGGGTATCGTCTGGTTGTATTGAAGTCAGTTCCGGAACCAAGTATATAGTCTTGATATCATTTCTTTTTGATAATTTTTCCAGTTCACCGGCTGCAATTTTTGCTTCGACAACATTGGCCAGCCAGCTCGATTTTATTTCTGTAGACTTGCCGGTAGCCCTTAGCCGGTTAAGGCTGCCCAGCAGCTGCTGTTGAGCGGCTTGGTGCGCAGACTTCAAGAAATCATATTTCTGACTGTATCTTTCCGCTCTGGTTGTCAAAGCTGCCGATTTTGATTTCTTGACAGAGACAGATTTTACTTTTGGAAGTTGAATCCAGACAGTTACCAGCGAATCTTTAGGCATGGTTGATATTTCAGATGACAGCTCAGCTGACAATTTTCCTGCCATGGCATTCGGCACAAAAAGAAGCGGTATAGCAATGGTCAGTATAAGCGAAGTTGTTTTCATAGAAACAAAATAATACTCAGTATATCATTATACTATCGATTATAACGTACGGCTGTCAGATTTGTTCAATTAGCAGTATTGGCCAGGCAACTTAGCTCTATTTTAACCGGCAGCTTTGGAGACAGTTTCGGTTTCCGCGGTTGTAGAACTGAAGAATTCAACGGTCCTCTTGAGGCCGTCAAGAAATCCTACCGTTGGTTTATATCCGTGAGCACCTAACTTGGAAATATCTGCATAAGAATGAAGTATATCTCCCTGGCGGGGGGGATCATATTTGGGGCTTACTTTTTTGCCCATTATGTCTCCGAGATTATCCAAAAGCTGATTAAGACTAAACTGTGCGCCGCAAGCGACGTTATACTCAGTCCCAACGATATCATCATTTGTGGCGGCAAGTATATTAGCTTCTACTGCGTTATCGATATAAGTAAAATCACGAGATTGTTCACCGTCGCCAAAAACAACCGGATTTTCACCATTCATTATGGCTGCTATAAATTTTGGAATCACAGCAGCGTATTCGCTGTTTGGGTCCTGGTTGGGGCCAAATATGTTGAAATATCTGAGAGATACAGTCGGGAATTTGTACAGTTCCCAGTAAACCCGACAGTAGTGCTCGCCGGTCAGTTTAGTTACGGCATATGGAGAAAGGGGATTAGGCTCTAACTTCTCATGTTTAGGAAGCTCTTCGGATTCACCATAAACTGAGGATGATGAAGAGCAGACAACTTTTTTGACTCCGGCCCGACGTGATGCTTCAAGGACGAACAATGTTCCGTTTACGTTAACTTCGTTTGAAGCCAGAGGGTCCTTTATCGAACGCGGTACCGATGGCAGAGCGGCCAGGTGAAAGACACAGTCGGCCTTCTGGACTGCCTCTGAAACCGTTTCAAAATCACAGATGTTGCCGCGACGGATTTCAATCTGATCTGCTATGGCAGCTAAGTTCTCTTCGCGTCCGGAAGAAAAATTGTCTAAAATTCTAACCTTGTGACCGTCTGCGACCAGTCTGGCAGCTATGTTAGAGCCAATAAATCCGGCACCGCCGGTTATCACATATTTCATTTAATTGAGTCTCTTTAATCTAGTAAAATTTGTTACTTTTGCTACTATTTCAATATCGGTAATTCTTAGTTAATCGTAAACAGGCATTCTAAATTATTATTTGCGGCCTTTGAGGCGGTATAAATTATGCCGGGTTTTCTCGCTGGCGCCAAATTTCTTAACCAGTTCATATTCGCCAAGAAATGCCGTGTTTTGAGCAAATCGGCCGGTAATTCTGGAGGGGGCCGCTACCACCCAGTCCGGTCTGTTATCAAGAATAAAGCCAATATAATCCCCCTGCCTGTTATATGAGGCGGCAGACGGAGTTACCAGCCCGTCCCGGTCCAGAACATAGAGATTACTATAATAGCCGGTATTACCAATATACCGGGCGGCTACTACAGCCTCCGGCTCAGCATTATCCCTGAGATACAAGCCGATTGACTGATGGACAGTTGTAAGATATTGACCGTATTCCTGATAGTAGCTCAGCTGCCGGAAGCCATAGTAGCCTAAAGTCAGGCAGATAACGACCCAGAATCCGGTTATCGCAGGCCGGTAAAATTTTGCTCCGGCAAAAAATTTGTCCCACAATAATGGCATAGAAGCAGTTGCCAGCAGCAGATAGACAGGATATATCGGTACCGCATACCAGAAGAAAAGAGCAGTCTTGCTGAATGTAAAAAAGGCTATCATCGCCAAGAGCCAGATAATTTCGAGTCTCCCAAAATTCTGCTTAGCCAGCAGCCACCAGGAGCCAAAGAGAGCAGCCAGGAAAAGCAGCCAGCCCAGCGGATTATGCCAGCCCAGTAGATAAACCAGTTTCTCTAAAGCAGAGTCCGTCTGGAGATGAGCATACAAAGCCAGCTTGCCGGTAATAGAGCCGGGGACAATCGACCCAAAATAAAAATAAGAAAAAGCCAGCCAGGGGATAAGAATCGATAGCGGGATAATAAAATAGGCAGAGATATTACGTCTGTCTTCATAGCAGTTGACTGCAAATAAGAGAACCAGCAATAGAGCGCCTTCCGGCCGGGTCAGAGTTGCCAAGGTTGCCAGGGCCACGCTGTAAATCCGCATTTTTCTAAATTGAAAATAGAAAGCAGCAATTATCAGGAGTGAAAAAAGAGCGGTTTCCATGCCGCTGGTGTCAGCAACAATAGAACGCGGCCACAAAATATATACAAGCAGGGGCAGCCAGGAAAATTTTCCAAATCTCAATCTTTGTGCGAAGCGATAGAGAATTATTGAAGTCAGCCCCGAACAGATAAGCGAGATAAGCAAGGCGGCGCTATGGGCTGTCAGCTTGAGGAGCATCAATAAAGAAATCAGAAAAGTAAACAGCGGTGTCGTCGTGCCCAGTACCTTTTCGCCAATGTTGTAGACAAAGCCGTGCCCCGCTATAATATTTTCGGCATAGCGGAAAGTGATAAGAGCGTCATCGGCAGTAAAACCTGAGAGCAGATAAAAAGCGATTCTAATTATTACTGCAGCTAAGAAAATTATGGTGAAAGTAGTTCTTTGTGAAGACACGTTAAAAGTAAAACAGCCGGTTTTCTAAGACCAGCTTCTGGTTATTTTTTAAACGGCTTATGAAGTCCCTGTTCTCTTTCCGTCATATATTTTTTGGACATGCGCACAACTACTCCCGAAAGAGCAATCAGCCCGATCAGGTTGGGTATGGCCATCAGTCCGTTGGCGGTATCTGCAAAGGCCCAGACTGCCTGCAAATCAAAGCGGGCGCCTAAGAGAGTGAACAGAATATAGACCCATTTATAAGGAAGTTTAGCCGCCGTTCCGCCTATATATTCAATTCCTTTTTCTCCATAATAAGACCAGGCGATTACAGTAGAAAACGCAAAAAGCATAATACCCACTAATACCATCCAGCGTCCGTAAATTGGCAAGCCCTGATCGAAAGCGTTCATTGTCAAAACAGCGCCGGTATCTCCGCTTGACCAAATACCAGTAGAAATAATCACCAGCGCAGTCATAGTACAAATCACGATTGTATCTATGAATGGTCCCAGCATGGCCACTAATCCTTCGCGCACCGGTTCGTCAACTTTAGCAGCCGAATGCGCCATGGCAGCAGAACCCTGCCCGGCTTCGTTAGAAAACATACCGCGTCTGAGCCCCCAGGTAAATGTCATCCAGACGGTAGCGCCGCCGGCAGCGCCGCCTACTACTGCGGTCGGGTTAAAAGCGTGATAGAATATCAAATTAAAGGCCGGTATAACCTGCTCAAAGTTTATTACCAGAATAATAAGAGCACTAACTACATATACCACAGACATGACCGGTACCAGATAGGAGGCAACTTTGCCGATTCGTTTTATGCCTCCGATAATAACCATGCCCACCAGCCCGGCAGTTACAAAACCTATCAGCCAGCGCACAGTGGCTTCGTTAGCGGCAGAAACTTCAAAGGCATCAATTATCGAGTGTGCCATAGTGTTTGACTGCACCATGTTGCCGGCGCCAAAGGCAGCTATGGCAGTACAGATGCCGAACATCCAGGCCAGAGGCTTAAAGTATTTAGGCATGCCATGTTCAATAAAGTACATCGGGCCGCCGCGGACGTTGCCGTCCGGGTCGATTCTGCGATACTTGACCGCCAGCGTGCACTCGGCATATTTGAGTGCCATGCCAAAAAAAGCAGTGACCCACATCCAGAAAATTGCACCCGGACCGCCCCAATAAATGGCAATCGCCACACCCGCTATATTTCCGATGCCGATGGTAGCCGAAAGCGCTGCAGATAATGCCTGAAAATGTGTAAGCTGGCCTTTATGCGAGGGGTCGTCATATTTTCCGGTGGCGATGCCAATGCCGTGGGCAAAGCCGCGAACCTGAATCAATACTGTTCTGACCGTAAGTATCAGTCCGGCCGAGAGCAGGATCAGAGCCATGGGCGGGCCCCAGACAAAATCTGAGACTTCGGTTAAAAAGGTATTGATAAATTCTGCCATGATTGGTCGTAGATAACATATCTCGAATATTTGAGCAAGTGAAAAAAATCGTAATTCTTGCGCCAAGATTTGCCGCTGGCGCATATAGTATTTGACCGATTCGAGAGAAGTGTTATGTTAAAACTATATAAGGCGGAATTTTGCGGATTGTTTTCGGTGCTCACTATTTTCTAATACATTGATCTACCGCCCAAGAAGGAGCAGAACTATGGGTAATCGTTATTGTATGTTTGTTCTCGTTTTGGTGTTTATTTTTGGCGCTCAGACATTCGCTACTTTCAGTATGGCTCCTCCGCCAAATATCAGAGTGACAAATATCCCGGAACTAAACAATGAAGAACAGGTATGGATCTGTCCGACCGACAGCAACATCATAATTGCCAACTGGCGGGATTTTAGACACGGCTACAGACAAGTTGGAATAGGACGTTCGACCGATGGCGGCCAGACCTGGACTGATTCACTTATCAGCATTGGCATGCAGATATTTTTTGGAAACTCAAAACAGTCCGATCCTACTATGACTGTTGACAGGCTCGGCAATTTCTATATGTCGGTACTTGACTGGGACGCCTTTGGATTTACCGGTGGTTCCTATATCGCTTTTTACAAATCAATAGACAAAGGTGTCTCCTGGACCGGACCGGTGCCTCATCTATCTGTAATTAATACAAGTGTTTTTGAAGACAAGCAATTCATAACAACTGACCGCACAGGTGGCCCGCACGACGGCAACCTGTACTGTGCCTGGGCCAGATTCAACTCGAACCCCGGCAGCGGTCCAAATCGCATGGCCTTTGTACGTTCAATAGACGGCGGAGCCTCATTTGAAGACACTATCATAGTCGCTCCCCCGCAGACTTCAACCGGCTGCGGAGAATCCGGGATAAGCGCCGGGCAGTTTCCGATACCGGTAGTTACCTCAAACGGAGATGTGCATGTTTTGTGGGCGGGCTGGTCATTGGACTCCGGCACGACTTGCACCGGATTTCAGGCAATCAAACATGTTGTTTCGACCGATGGAGGACAAACATTTAGTGCAGAAAATATTGTCAGCCCTGTATTCGGCTGGATGACAGCGAGCAATGGCACCAACACCTACCCGCAACCTGCTACGGATGCCGATATTACAGGAGGTCCTTTCGACGGCTTTATGTATACAGCCTTTACCAATATCGGTTCGGAAGATAATTTTCGAAGCGATGTTGATTTTGTACTCACAACAGATAACGGCAATAGCTGGACTGAGAGAGTTCAGATCAACGATGATGCCAACTCAGACCTGAATGAATCTTATCATCCCTGGCTGATTGTTAACGAAGAGGGAGTGATTATTGTAATCTTCTATGACACCCGCTTTGACGCACCTAACTATTTTCTCTTCGATCTTATGGCTGCCTATTCTTTTGACGGTGGCCAGACTTTTACCACCAATCATCGTATTTCATCTGTTTCATCCAGCACCGCTGATTTAAAGAACTTAACCGCCTTTGATCCAACTGAAATTAACAAGCCCGAGAGTAACACACCGATATTATCATCGTCTCGCGCCGGGCTAATCGGCGAATATATAGGCGTGACGGCATTTCATGATAAAATAAACGCAGTCTGGACAGATTCACGAGACGGCAACTCCGAAGTTTACACCGCCAACTGGTATCTGCCTATTTTAGAACCAAGGCTCCAAAGTCCTGGCGACGGCATTTTTACAAATACTAACCCAACTTTCAGCTGGGCCACGGCCTGGAAAAGCGACCAGGACAGATATCGTCTTGAAATTGCTGTTGATTCCAACTTTACATCTATACTCAGCACTTATTTACCTGATTCTAATTTCTTTTTGCCGATTATAGATATTCCCGAGGGCGACTACTTTTGGCGGGTGAAGTCGCTGACTACTGCTGGAACTGACAGCTCTGAATATTCCGAGACAAGAACTTTGACCATTGATAGAACTGCGCCCGATGCAGTAACACTTTTGGCTCCTGCAGACAGTTCGACCATTCTTGATTCAATTCCGGAATTTGACTGGAGCGATGTTACCAGAGGAACCCCGGTTTTATATGACTTGTATCTTTCATTAGATTCGCTTTTTCCGGGAGGAGCCGGTACCTCAGTTTATTCAGACTTAACCGAATCTCAATTTTTACTTCCTGACCCAATACAACCTGATACGACAATTTATTGGCGTGTAGTTGCGCGCGATTTGGCGGGCAACAACTCAACCTCGGAAACTTTTTCGCTGCAGTATGTTACTTTTTTCTGCGGAGATGCCAACAATGACGGTTCGGAAATTCCCAATATTCTCGATTTGACTTTTCTGGTAGACTTCATCTTCCGGGGAGGCCCGCCGCCGGATATCCCTGCCGCTGGCGATCTTGACGGCTCCGGTGGCAATCCGAACATACTGGATTTGACAACTATGGTTGATTTCATATTCCGCGGCGGCCCCTTGCCGACCTGTGGCTTGTGATTCCTGCCTAATATAAATATAATTCATGAACATAAAAAAAACCCCGGCATTGTGCCGGGGTTTTTTTATCAAGTCATGTTTATCTAATTATTATGATTCTATATCAATTTTGGTCGCTTCAGTAGTGTCCGTTGCCGGTTCCTGAAGTTCATTGTACATCTTCAAGAACTTGTCATAGGCTGTACCGTTGCCATTAGGCTCAGAAAGCTCGGGTAGTATAGAAGTTTCCTCAAGCGAAGCGATAAGAGCTTCCATTTCACTTTCGAAACTTGCAATCAATGCCGATATAAACGCTTCACCGTCAATGACCACTTCTTCTTCGGTCGCCGGTTCATCTACAGATAATTCAGTTGTTGTCGGTTGACCTTCCGGGGCAGCAGTAGCCGTAAACTCGGCGACACCTTCGGGTTCGGCTGTCTCTGCGGTGGTTGTTTCTTCGCCAAGGCCGAGCGCACTGTTTAGCGCTTCAATAAGAGCGTCAAAATCTGACTGAAGTTTTGCAATCGCATCATCGGTTGTGGCTGATTCTACAGTTGCAGAAAGTGTTGCAGTTGTAGTCTCGCCGGAAATAAAGGCGTTCAGACTATCCGTTATACTTGTAATTGTTTCTTCATCAAGGCCGTCTGTGGCCAGAAAAGTTTCGATTTCTCCGGACACCGTATTGGTAATCTCAGCTACTCCGGCCGCGGTGGCTTCGGCGAGTTTAGCAGCTTCGAGTGCGGCTATTTCTTCCTGGAAATTTATGCGAAGGCGCACATCCGAAACGCCTCTAAAATGACCGCTGAGCAGATTCTTGATAACACCTTTTTCCCCGCTATCTTCTTCGTCGTCTATCAAGACAACGGTTTCGGTTGCTGCACTAAGTTCCGGCTCTTGGCTGGCTTCTTCGGTTTCTGTTACAGTAGCCTCGCCGTCATCCGACGTGACAATCGGTTCTTTTGGTTCGGTATTTAAAACTGTGTAATTGCTGATAATTGTAGAATCAATTGATGTTATACTCATTGTAGTTTCCCCTGTTTATAAAATGAACAATCGTCTATATTTTCTATCGACAGTTCCCTGAGATTCTTTTGAAAATAGTTTGCGATGATATGGGAATAGTTTTCCCATAAAAAAACCCCGGCTGTGACACCGGGGTTTCTTTGTTTAGTCTTCTTGACTTAACTGATTTGCTTAGTCGATTTAACCTTCCTCGCCGTCGCCGTTGACCGCTGCCATTTTGGCCAGTTCGTCTATAGTTTTCTGAGCAAAGGCATGAATTTCCTCAATCTGCTTTTCATCGCTTGAAGTCATTAGTGAAACATCGCCGACCTTGGTCGTAAAACGCTCCATGTTAACTCCAGCCCGAGCCAGCTCACCATGTCTGGTGCAGAAGCCGCAGAGATACATTTCTTCGCCGGCTTTCAATTTTTCCACGGCTTCCTTCATAGTTTTATGGGAGGCCTGATATTTCTCCTCGTAGCCCTCGGCCACAGTACCTACGGTCATCATGCCGTTTTTGGTCAGGTAATGATCCCAGGTCATGTTTTCCATCAGACCTTCCTGCGCCGTCATTCCTTTGCACATCGAACAATTCTCCAGGTCAAACCAGGGCTTGTCTCCGGCAACTACAAATGCAGCAACTGCTACAACCATCGCCAAGAGCAACCCAATTCTAATTGCTTTCATTTTCCTCTCCTTGTCATTGTTATTCTCAGAGATTAGTGAGTTGTTAAAAATCCATTTATTTTTTTTCTTAAATACTCGTAAATTTAGCTGAATCAAGCTGCTATGCGCAAGCAATTAATGCCTGGCAGAAAAAAAAGCCCGAATATTGTGATATCAGGGCCTTCGTAAACTATGTCAGAAAGCTGTTATAAGCGTCCGTAGAATTCAATAAAGAAGCGTTTTTCAAACGGAAACGGGACATTATCCACACCGGGCTCTTCGTTTAAGAGACCAACCGGATTACCGCCTTCGATAACTTTGCCCAGATAATCCGGCATATCGAGACGAGGGTTGCTTCTGGCCTGCAGAAAACTGCCGGAACTATAGCCTTTTTTAGTCAGACTGACGCGGTCCCCTTTTTTCAAAATATAAGAGGGAATATTAACTCTTTTTCCATTTACCAGAACGTGTTTGTGAGAAACCAGTTGTCTGGCCGAGGGCATGCTGGGGGCGAAACCAAGCCTGAAAACATTGTTGTCGAGTCTGCGCTCAAGCAGACCGCAGAGCGTATCTACCCATTCGCGCTCACGGTTTTTCTTTGATACCTTGATCCATTTACGCAGCTGGCCTTCGCGAATTCCGTAGTGAAACATCAGTTTTTGCTTTTCACGCAGGCGGATGCCATAATCTGAAACTTTGCGGCGCATTCTCTGGCCGTGCTGACCGGGACCGTAGTTGCGTTTCTCCAGCGCACCGGGTTTGCCCAATCCGGGCAATTCTACATTCAGCCGGCGCTGAATCTTAAACTTGGAACGGTTTCCCATTGTTGTCTTGGACATATTTCTCCTTAAAATCCGATTCTATAACTCAAAAACTACAGGCCGGCCATTATAAGCAATTTCGCCAAAAATTGCAAGGGCTAAGCTATAGGGGTAGTCCATATTAAGCAAATTGTGCGACTAACACATTTGGCTCAAATCTTAGCCGAATTGTCAACTTTCGCTTGCTCTGGGGGCGTTCTTAGTTTATCCATTTTGGGTAAAAAAGAAGAATTATCAAGAAATATTATAGAATTGGAGCAAAATATGAGATTCCTCTCAAATTTAGTCATAACAACGGCTTTTACGTTCGTATTAGTTGCCTGCTCGTCAGATAAAAATGACAGCTCAAAGAAAGATTCCGGCGCAAATCAGACTCAGCAGACTGCCAAATCCGACCCCTACAATAGCCAGCAAAAAAGCAGTGGCAGTACCGAAATAACTATTACCGATTATCAGATGTCAGGGATTGAATTCACGCTTGATGGCAAGCCTATGTCTATAGCCGGTATCACCTTTACTCCGGCTTCGCAGTGGCAGGATTTTGGTCCATCCGGAATGCGCGCCGCCAGCTATGCCTATGGTCCGCTGGAGCCGGATACAAATGCATCTACTCTGGCAGTTTTTCATTTTGGGAAAGGACAGGGCGGCACAATCGAAGCCAATATGGATCGCTGGATAAAACAATTCTCGTTGCCCGATGGACGCGACCCCGCGACTGCCACGATCACATATGAGCGCACAGTAGCCGGGTACCCGGCCCACGTTATGACTCTCTTTGGAATTTATAACGAATCTGTGCGGCCGATGTCGCAGGAAAAAATAGCCAGAGAAGAATATCGATTGGTGGCGATTATTGTCGAAGCTCCCGGCGGCAATGTCTTTTTCAAACTGACCGGCCCGGACTAAACGGCCAAGATTATGATTGAAGCATTTATCGCTATGATAAATCAGGCTGAGAAGGCGGGGTAAAGAATACGGGGCAGATTCTTCGACATGCTCAGGACTACGTTTGGATATCTGCCACCCACGAAAGCACTACCGCATTCCTCGAAGTATATTTAGCGGTCGCCCATTAAGAGACAGTAACGAATTAAAACATGGAGTAAACATGAAGAACTTTTTTCGTGCCGGAGCTGGCATCATTGCAGTCATCTATCTAATCCTCGGCTTAAGCATACCCGCGTCTGCACAGAATCGTGCGGATGTTCCAAGTACAACTCCAACGGAGGCAAAAATGACAACTAGTGCTAGCGGAACGTTTGAAATAAAGCTAACCCCTCAGGCAACTGACAACGCATCCGAGAATCCGAACCTTGGCAGAATGACAATTGACAAGCAGTTTCACGGTGATCTCGAGGCTACCAGCACAGGGCAGATGCTGACTGCCACAACTGCAGTAAAAGGCTCGGCAGGCTATGTGGCTATTGAACTCGTGACTGGAAAGCTAGATGGTCGCAGCGGAACTTTCGTGCTGCAGCATAGTGGTACCATGTCTGGCGGTTCACAAGAACTAACTGTCACTGTAGTGCCCGACTCTGGCACTGATCAGCTCAAAGGTCTTGAGGGGGAGATGACCATCAATATTAAAGAGGGAAAGCATTTCTACGAATTCGAATACACGCTCACGCCAACCCCGTGAGACTTGAAGGCGAGCCAGCGGCCGGGACTTTGTCCGCTCATGATGACGGTTTAGAAGATGGATTCCAGCCTCCGCTGGAAAGGCAGGGTTGAGGATATCTGCCGGCCACACAAATAGCAGAATCGGGCTATTCAGATTCCTCTTGTAACTGATTATCAGGGTTGTTATTATAGCACAACTTGGCTTTTGCAGCCAAAATATTGACTCATAATAGCCAGTAGAAAGTGCCATTTGCAAGTATCTGATAGCCAACTAATTGCCGAAGCCATCCAGGGCAGCCAAAAAGCTTACGCCGTGCTGGAAGGCAGGTACAAGACAGCAATTTTTCATATTGTTCTAAAAATCGTCAGAGACCAGGAAACCGCTCATGATTTGGTCCAGGAGACGTTTATGAAAGCATTTTCAGCATTGGCATCTTACCGCTCTGAATACCGTTTTTCCACCTGGCTCTATAAGATTGCGGCCAACAGCTCCATAGATTTCCTGCGTAAAAAGAGAATAAAGGCGCTATCACTGGATAAAGAGATAGATACCGGCAATGGCAAGGTAGAAATAGAGATTCCGGACTATACTTACCACCCCGAAAGGGATTTAGTCCGAAAACAGCAGCGATTCACTATCAATGAAGCAATTGACTCCCTGCCAGATAAATATCGGGAAGTTATAGTCCATCGCCATCAGGAAGATAAATCATACGAGGAAATAGCCGATTTACTTTGTATACCGGTAGGTACGGTCAAGGCTCGAATTTTTAGAGCCAGGGAGTTGCTGAAAAAGAAACTCAGAGGGATAAGAGAGCATAGCTCTGATTAAAACGAGAAAAATGAAAAATTTTAGAATGATAATACTTGGTATCTTTTTGATATGTCTGGCGACAGCTCTGCCTGCTAAGTCCGAAGAATACAGTTTCAATTATCAAAAGCTGATCAACATTCAAAATCCGGTACTGTTGGATTTAGAAATGGTCAGGGGTGCAATTATGGTAACCGGCACAGATGACAACTTGATTGTAATCGATGCCGTCAAGATGGTGCGGGCTTCCAGTCGCAGCGAAGCTGAAGAAATAGCCGCCCATATAGAGATTAAAGTCAGAGAAGGTAACGACAAAATCAGAATACAGACGAATTATCTTAATTTGAGAAACCGATCTCCGTCATTTTGGAACAAAATAATAGGCGGCGGTGACAAAGTTATCAGCGAAGTTCTCTACAAGATATCACTGCCGTTTAACTGCGGCCTGCGAATCAAAGCGCTTGATGCGGATATTGAACTGACAAATGTGGAGAGCAATATATATATAGAAAAGTCTACCGGACTGACCAAAGCAGAATTTATCTTAGGAACAGTGGAGATTCATCAGCCGCTCGGTGAGATTGATTTACAATGGATAGAGGGAGATATTAAGATAAATTCCAAATCGAGCAAGATTTTCATCCGCCAGACCCGCGGCGCCATCGAACTATCGACTTACAATGGAAATGTAGATATTCAGACAGAATTCGAGAGCAGTAACGATTATATTGTTGAAACCTCGAGCGGTAACGTAATATTTAGTGTGCCGATTTCTGCAGCCGGCGAGCTTCATCTTGAAACCATAACGGGTGAATTCTCGTCTGAAATACCAGTAGAAGTTATTTCTTTGGCTCGAAACAGAATGATAGGAATATTTGGAGGCGGAGGTACAAAAGTGAAAATTATTTCTGCCAGCGGAAAGGTTGTTCTGGCGCAGTTTTAATTTAAGCCGGACAGCCTGCGACTAACATTGGATGTGATATGATCGCTTTTAACAAGCTCATAAACAGAGCATTTTTGCTCATCGTTTTTCTATTTGCGCTGGCGCCTGGCTCTATAGCGCAAACAGACCCGGCCGACCAGACCTATGCACCCTCTGATACTATCTTTAATGAAATTTTGCTGACCGAAGAAGGCGTTATCGCTATTGATACTGCCGGCTACGAGTGGTACTACGATTTTGAATACTCAAGTTTTGTGGCTGGATTCCAGCCGCTAAGCGATGATGCCGGTTTGGATTTTGTACTCGGCTCTGAATATGGAAATATTCCGATTGAAGAACGCGCCATTATCCGTAAACGTCTCAGGCCATTTGAATCAGGCTCTGTGACTGTGCGTGAAGATGAGTATGTTGCTGGAAATATAATCGCTCGGGGAAGGGTAACAGTCAAAGGCTGGGTGAAAGGGAACATCATCTCGCTTCTGGACCGGGTCCTGATAACTGAAACTGGCTATGTTGAAGGGGATATTCAGGCGCCGCGAGTAATAGAAAAAGACGGCTCAGTTGTCCTTGGCGAGATTACTGAAACAACTATGCCTCTGGATATAGAGGCATTTACCCCGGGATTCGGTCACAAATTCCTTTTAGTGATGTCAATCATAACTGCTGTCTTTCTGTTTTTCGGGTTTTTGATATTCACATTAATGCCCGGACAAGTTGCAACGATGCAGTCCTGTATCTTAAAACACAAAGGGCGCTCAGCCGGGCTCGGTTTTATATTAATTTTAACTATGCCAGTGATTGCCACACTTCTAGGAATCACTATTGTTGGAGCTGTGCTTATTCCATTTTTGCCGCTGGTTTATCTGGCAGCAATTATCCTGGGACTCATGACATTCGGAAAACTGCTATTTTCCAAAATTTACAAGCAGACTATTTATAACAAATCAGCCGGTCTGTTTATCGGAGTTATCGGTATTCTTATAGTCATGATACCCTGGCTTGTAACCGGCGCCCTGTGGCCTTCGACAGACAATATCGCCGGAGTCTTAAGCGTCTTTGGATTGGTTCTTTCAATTCTGGGTTCAATTTATCCGGTTTTTTCAGGCGTTGGGGCTGCCTTTTTGACAAGATTTGGATTCAGAGAATATCCAGCAGGACTTAAAAAACCACAATTCAGACCAAAGCCGGCAGCTCATCAGCCGGCACCTCCGCCAATTCCTGAGACCCCGGTGCCGGAAAATATCGAAACTCCTAAAGATAGTTCTCGTATATCAGATCAAGACAAAAACTCACAGTCCTAAAGAGGGAGAGGTTCTGATATGCAAAGGCTTCTAATTTTCATAGCAATAGTTATTCTGGTCGTCTCATCTGTATTTGCCGGCCGGCTGGAAAGAGTCAGAGAAATTGTAACTGCCAAAGATGCTCAAATAATTGAAATAGAATGTGACCTGGCGGCAGGAGAGTTCACCATCAAATCAGGTGATATCGAAGAAATCGCAAGAATAGATATCGAATATGATAAGCGTGCAATTGAATATGAAATTGATTATCGCGAGCGCGGGAAAAAGGGCTATCTGTTTATAGATATGGACCATCGAAAGAACAGATCTTTCAAAGACTTTGATGACCTTGAAAATAACTGGGACATTGTTCTGTCTGACAAGTTCGAAATATCAATTAATTTGGACATTGGCGCCTGCAAAGCAGATTTTGATTTTGGGGGCATTCGGCTGACAGATTTAGATATTGATGTTGGCGCGGCTTCTGGCGTTATAGACTTTTCTGAGCCTAACAAATCAAGACTCAGAGAAATCAACATAGATGCCGGTGCCTCATCACTAGAAATGCGTAATCTGGGCAACGCCAATTTTGAGTATTTTGAGTTTTCAGGTGGAGTAGGCTCATACGACTTTGATTTCAGGGGGAAATACAGCGGCGAATCTAAGATTAATATTGAAATCGGGCTTGGCACAGGTGATATCATTTTGCCCAGAGACGTGCCGGTAAGAGTTGAGACCGAAGGCTGCAACTGGCTCTCATCTATAGATTTCCATAATGATGATCTGGATGAAGTTGACGATGACATCTATGAGACTGAAGATTTTGATGACGCAAAGACAAGAATTGTCCTGCGCCTTGAAGTAGGTCTTGGCTCAATTGACGTTTATTGGAAGAGGTAGTCAGCCGAATTCAAAATACAGCTTCCTGTTTAATAGTTTCCCCAAATATCCGGTGGTATTACCAAAATCTTTTAAGATTTAGGTGCATACATACAATACTCTTGCCGATTCATTAAAAAAGACATTATATCAGTAGCAGACATAAACTTAAATCTGTTTTAGTTGTAGGAACTAATAGATACTGGTTGGTATGATTATGCGTAAGAGCTTAAAACTATTCTTGATAATAACGGTTGCAGTGGCAGCGGCTGCTAAGGCTGCGCCAGCTCCAATTCAGTCACAGATATTTGAGGCGCGGGACAAAGTTATGCCGGCAGTTGTTCATATTCAGCCGGTCATAAAAAATTATAATACGGGTGAACTTGAAAAACAGGCAGTAGTCGGCTCTGGTGTCATTTTTCACGCCGATGGCTATGTAGTTACTAACTATCATGTGGCCGGCAAAGCCGAAAGAATTCTATGCACTTTAGGTGACAAAGAAATAGTCTCGGCAGAATATATCGGAGGCGACCCGCCCACAGATATAGCCGTCATTAAGCTAAATCTGGATGAACACAAAGGACCAATTGTAGTCGCAGACTTTGGCAACTCCGACAGCATTCAGGTAGGCCAATACGTTTTGGCTATGGGCTCACCTCTTTCGTTATCTCGCTCCGTTTCAGCCGGAGTTATATCTACCAAAGACAGATATTTTAGTCCGGATGTCAGGCTTCCCACCGGAGAAAGAACCGGCCGCTACAATTTATGGATTCAAACCGACGCGGCTATAAACCCGGGTAATTCGGGAGGTCCGCTGGTTGATTTGTCCGGCCGAATTGTAGGTATAAACTCACGGGCTACAATTTTTGCCAACAATCTCGGCTTTGCGATACCGATAAATGTCGTTCGCGAGGTAACCGCAGAGATTATCAGAAATGGCAAAGTACAAAGAAGCTGGATCGGCCTGCATTGTCAGGCACTGATGGAGTTAGAAGATTATTTTGGTACTAAGAGAAACACCGGGGTTTTGATTTCGTCGATAGACCCAGGCTCACCGGCCGACCAGAGTTATCTCAAAGCCGGCGATATTATCTTAAAAGTTAATGATCAGGAAGTATCTGCTCGTTTTGTTGAGGAACTTCCCAAGTTTTACTACCTGATATCGCGCTTCAAACCAGGGGAAAAAATCAATCTTGAAGTCTTAAGAGGCAACGAAACCTATACCTTCGGAGTTGTTACCAAATCACTGGGTGACTTGCAGGGCGAGGATTTCGAAGCTAAAGGCTGGGGCTTTAGCGTCAAAGGAATTACGCGCCAGATGAAAATCGAGAACCAGCTTGATGACACCGTTGGCGTATTTATAATCGGAGTCAAACGTGTAGGCTTTATCGAAGACGGCGGACTTTTTCGAAGCGACGTTATTAAAGCGGTCAACAAGACCGAAATAACCGGCCTGACAGCTTTTACCGAACTCTATAACCAGCTAACTAACGAAGGAGTGGAAAAAATACTGTTGACTATAAAACGCGGCGGAGGCACCAGGTTCATCGTGGTAACCGTTGATAAAGACGAAGAAGAGGAGCTAAATGAAGAGTTGTAATCGCAGCCTTTTAAGAGCAAATATTCTATTTGTTTTTTTTATACTCTTTTCTTTTAACGCAGAGAAAGCAAACTCCCAGAACTTTGATTTTGCAAAGCTTGGAAGCCGTTCCAAAGCGTACATGGTCGTGATTGAAATGCAGATTGAAGTTTCATTCGGCATTAATACAAGTGACCAGGAAGAAAGATATCTGGGAACGATTGTCACCGAGGGCGGGCTGGTTATCTTTGACGGTACAGATATAGCCAGCGACAATATGTTTTCTTCTTTTTCAGGATTAACCGTAAAGACAACACCTACCAAGATTGAGATTATTACTCTGGATGGAATCTCTTACGACGGCGAATTGCTGGGTTTTGATCGCTTTACCAAGGTAGGCTTTATTAATATTCTTGCTGAAGATAATGAAAAATTTACTCCTGTAAAATTCAATAAACACCACGAGTTCAGAATTGGCGAATGGCTGGCTCTGTTTATGCTTATGCCCGAGTTTATAGTTCCCTCGCTTTCTGCGGACATTGGCATGGTCTCGAATCTGGTTGAATCACCCGAACCGTTTCCAATGACCGTGGGGTTTAATTCTATGCAGCTAACATCGGTATTGTTTAACGAGTCGCTTGAACCGGTCGGTATACTTGGTACACTGATGGACCCATCATCCGGCTCTGCCGATGCCGGCTCAATGATGGGATCTTTTGGAAGCGGCGGCATTCCCATGCTGGGAGTCATAACAGGTGAGCGCATTGAAGAATTAATCGCCTCTCCGCCCACCGAAGGAGAAATAGAAAGAGGTTGGCTGGGTATTTCTCTGCAGGCCTTAACTCAGGATATAGCAGAATTCTGGCAATTGGACCTTGCCGGCGGCATAATTGTAAATGAAATAATTCGCAATTCACCGGCAGACAAAAGTGGGCTTAAAGTTGGGGATATCATTTATGAAGTAAACGGGCAGCCGGTTGAGGTCGACCGTGAAGAAAAAATCGCCGTATTCCAAAGGCTGATAGCCAACTTTGGCCCTGAGGCCGCAATCGAACTTGAGGTTATGCGTCTTGATCAGGGATCTTCTGATTCGACCAAAATTCTGGTAAATTTGGAAAAGGCGCCGATTTCTCCTACAGAAGCACCAGACTTTAAAGAAGAAGAACTTGAGCTGACAGTACGTGACCTGGTCTTTGCTGACTATATGATTTACAATCTTGATTCGGAGAATTTCAAAGGTGTGGTGGTTTCGGGGCTGACTCTGGGAGGTCCGGCTTCTATCGGCGGGCTTTTGATTGGAGATGTTATTCAGAGAATTGGCCCTATAGAAATTGAATCGGTCGATGATGCCAAGAAGGCGCTTCATGAAATCTCGATTGAACAGCCGCGTGAAGTAATATTTTTTATCTGGCGGCGAAATCAGACTATGTTCGTAAATGTCAAGCCGACCTGGAACTAACCGGCTAATTAGCTTCCTCCCTAAGAACTAACTTTTTTCATAAATCAAACATGTATGCAACTGCTTGCCTATCATAGGCATCTTATTTTGGCAGTGAACTCTATTTGCTTTCCTGTCTGAAAATTCCTGCAGCTGTCTCAATGCTGTGAAATTCAGACAAACAGCTTGTTACACAACCCCTGACGGGTATAATAAGTGGTCTTGCAGGCTACTGCAGTCTACTTTCCTATCCGCCTTATTAGGGCACACTCTTTGCATTTAGGCCTCAAGCAGGCCACCGACGGCTGAAAAAATGAGGGAGAGAATTTTGATTATTGAGAGAGTTGAAAGGCAGGCATCGCATGAATTTGATAGTTAAAGGCATATTTGCTTTGGCAGTAATAGTTTTGGTCACTCTTTTTCCGGCAAGCGCTGAAAGTGCCACAGTCAGGATTGATTCGGTCGAAGCTACTCCGGGTGAAAGTTTTTCAGTTGGTCTCTGGATGACAGACAACACTAATGACCTCTCGGCCATGACCCTGCCTCTTAGATACAACAACCCGTACTTGACTCTGGATTCGGTCTCTTTTGCCGGCACTATTTTGACTAGCGGGTTCAATGGGGTTGTAGATCTTAACCCGCAAAGTCAAAGCCTAAGAATTTCTTATATCATTGACGATTTTGCCACTCCATTACCGACCATAACAACATCACAGGGATTATTGGCTACTCTCCACTTTACTCTGGGGCAGGGAGCCTCGCCTGACCTGATAGCAATAGATTCCACTTTCAGGGACTCCGTAATTTATTTTGGCGGCAAGGAGATTCATTTCTGGACCAGGGTAGAATTTTCTGACCAGACCGGGACAAACATTATTTACCCGGGCTTTACGCCGGGTGCCGTAAAAGTGTTGATATCGACCGCTGTCGATGACGAGTTTGATAATCTTTTGCCTACGGCTTATGCACTGGCACAGAATTATCCCAACCCTTTTAATCCTTCAACTTCTATCTATTATTCGCTCCCCAGAGCAGGGTATATCAGCCTGAAGGTGTTTAACGTGATTGGGCAGGAGGTAATTACTCTTTACGAAGGTTTCCGGGCTGCCGGCAATCACCGGGTCGAATTTCATGCTTCAGATAAACCAAGCGGTATCTATTTTTACCGACTGACTCATCAAGATGGCTCTGAGACCAAGAAAATGCTTCTGGTCAAATAAGCGAAAATCAGATTTCTGCCGATAATAACAGGGATACTCTCTAAGTATATCCCTGTTTTTTTTGGTTAAAAAATATGAGTCAAATAGCTACAGAGCGCCCGCCCAGAAAAGAAGTCAAAATTGGCGAATATATTGTAACCGGCAAGATTGGTCAGGGCGGCATTGCCGAAATTTACCGGGCCATTCAGCCGTCTCTTAACAGAGAAGTTGCCATCAAAATTTTATCGAAATCCCTGACCGACAACGAAGACATTGTCCGCAGATTTGAGCGGGAGTCTATGGTTATTGCCAAACTCAATCATCCCAATATCGTACACGTTATCGACAGAGGAACGACCGGCGGCAGATACTATTTCGTAATGGAATATATCAACGGAACTTCACTAAGACAGGTTATCGATTCAGATAAAATATCTCTGCGCATAAAGTTAGAATCGATTATTGAAATATGCAAAGGCTTAGACTACGCCCACAAAAATGATATCGTCCATCGCGATATCAAGCCGGCCAATATATTGGTTGATAAGCAGGGCAATGTACTTATAACAGATTTTGGAATAGCTCAGATTGTCGGCAGCACCGATGGCGAGCAAACCAGCACAAGTATTGTAATGGGGACGGTCGCCTATATGTCTCCTGAGCAAAAGGTGAGTTCCCGAGACGTTGACCAGACCACAGATATCTACGCCGTCGGCGTTATGATATATGAGATTCTGTGCGGCAAAAAACCGATGGGGCATTTCAAAGCTCCTTCTGAAATAAATTCCGATATATCAGAAAAGTTTGACCAGATAGTTCATAAGTGTATGGCACAGGACCGCAAAGACAGATATCAGACAGCGGTTGCTTTAAAAGACGCGCTTTTGAACGCTATGGAGGGCGGGAAAACCAGTGGCAGCGTCGAAAATTTCGCCGACGTTGGCTCTGATTCATTTATGGGCAAGTGCAAGCATCTGGATACTATCAAAGAGACCAGATATAACTCGACTATACTTGTAGAGAATCAAAGCAATAACAAACTTTACATAATCAAGAGACACAGCCGGGGCGAAGCCGGACGAAAAGAGGCCAAGCTTTTAACATCACTTCGTCATAAGAACCTCATAAATATCTATGGCTCCGGCGGTGATAACAAAAATACTATCGTAATCAGTCAATACGCCCAAGGCGGATCGCTGGCCGACAGACTGGCAAAAAGATACGACTGGCAAGAAGCATTTGATATCGGTGTGCAGATCGCCGAGGGTCTTGACTTTGCCCACAAGAACAACATCACCCATGGCAACCTTCGCCCCTCAAATATTCTCTTTGACAGCGAAGAGACGGTCAAACTGGCCGATTTTGGAATGCCGGCACATTATATGGATAACGGAACCCGGAAAAATTGGTTTGGTCCTCCTGAGAGAAAAGTCTCCAAGCTGGGGGATATTTATTCATTAGGAGTCATCATTCATCATCTTCTGATGGGGCAGAAGCCTTCATATACCAATGGCAGCCAGCTGTATCTGAAGGGGCTGCGAATGCAGCTGCCGGAAAGAATTGAAAAGATGCTTTCAAAACTACTGGCGATACGTGTATCTCATAGATATCAAAGCTGCGATGAGTTTTTGGCAGAGTATGATGATTTCATAGAGCAGACTAAGGTCAAGGTCAAAAAGCCTGTTACCAGAACCGTAGCTGCTCCTACCGTCGTAGCACAAACGCCGACCTGGCAATATGTTGTTTTTGGTGTACTTATAATCATCGCACTGATGGTCGGCATGTATGTCGGCGGTATGCTCAAATAGGTTTATCAGTTCAGCTTAAAGACGAAACTTAACGCCAGAGTCTGTTTGATTCTAACTTTACGGCTTATCTCTTTATCATATAAAAATTGCAAATAAAAGTTTACTGTTATCAGTTTTGTAATCGAACCGCTAAAGCTGTTTTCAAAATTTAGATCAACAGCTTTCCAGTCGTTTTCAAACTCAGTTCCCTTTAAGTCATCACTTTTTGAGCTTTCCAAGGCCTTAAACAAAGTAAGTTTTCCATTGTACCGGATATTCTTATGCACTGCCAGGTCCACTTCGCTGACAGACTCGATACCCCCATCGTAAGCAGTGGATGTTTCTACTGCCAGTGTAATTGTGTCAGTCATGCTCTTGGTTATAATCTGTCGCACCCCAAGACCAAGCCGGCTAACTATTAAATCTGCTTCTGTTTCGTAAAACTTTTTTGAGGCTCCAGCTGATTCAGTTAGTTTCAGCGGAGAGAGCGACAGCTTTTTGTTAGGATTGGCGCCGTCATAGAATTGAGTCTCAATTCTAAATGCTACATAGGGGTCTACCAGACCACCTGTACTAAAACTCCCTACATTTTCGAAATCTATCAGATCTGTAGATTTGCCCGGTTTGCTCCATTTTTTTGTTTCGGCATCCTGTGTCAGAGTCTGTCCAAATGAAAGTTTTAGTCTAGAGCGAAGTTCAATATTTTTTTTGATTTTCTTAGTTGATGTAGCACTCAGATTAGCCACCCAGTTAACCGAACCGGCTTCGCCTCCAACCCAGGAATCAGAATACGATGTTTGGGTTGAGGTTAAATCAAACATCAGCGACTTTTTTGAACCAGACGATTCTTCATCCTGTGCATTTACTTTAGAAAAGACAACAAGCAGCAGAATAAAAAAAAGCAGACGGCATTTCTTTGACATAAACATATGTTTCTCCATTCCCATTACCAAGAGTGATTTGGTCTTCGTGAAATATTTAAGTGTGTAAAAGCGCGAATAATTAAATTTAATCAGCTAACGCTTAGCAGCCCCGTAAGATTCGTCTTCATTCGGAAACAGCCCTTCATTTACATCGGATATATATTTTTTTACGGCTTCGACTATGACAGGAGTGAGATTGGCGTACTCGCGCAGGAATTTCGGCTTGAAACCTTCTTCATGTAGTCCCAGCATGTCGTTGGTGACCAGTATCTGTCCGTCGCAGTCGACTCCGGCGCCGATGCCGATAGTCGGCATCGTTTTACAAGCCGAAGTTATTTTTTTGGCAATATCAGCTTGCAGCAGTTCCAGAACACAGCCAAAACAGCCGGCTTCTTCAAGGGCTAAAGCGGACTCAAGCAAATATGCTTTTGAGCTGGCTTGTCTGCCCTGGATTTTTGGGCCGCCAAGATTATTTATTGACTGGGGCGTCATCCCAATATGCCCCATGACCGGGATGCCGCATTCGATAAGGCGCTTAATGGTTGCGACCATTTCGATGCCGCCTTCAATTTTTACCGCCTGGGCCAGGCCTTCTTTTAGAAAGCGGCCGGCGTTATTAATCGCAGTTTCAATCGATGGCTGAAATGAGAGAAAGGGCATGTCGCCGATTACCAGGGCGTAGCTGGTTCCCCGTGAGACTGCTGCCGTATGAGCTATCATTATGTCCATTGAGATAGGCAGAGTTGTGTCAAAGCCATGAATAACATTGGCGGCCGAGTCGCCGACTAAGATTGCATCAATTTTGCAGCCGTCTAGTAGCCGAGCAATAAAATGGTCGTAGGCGGTCAGCATGCTTATTTTTTCGCCTGCTGCCTTTTTCTCAAAGAAAGAGAGAACTGTGCTTTTCTTTCTGCTGTTGCTATGACTCATATCGACTGCTTGTCGACCAGGTCGCCGGCAGGGGAGTAATATTTTTTGCCATTGATTGGTTTCTTAAGCTGACTGACCAAATCTGTGAAATGCTCGGGATTATTGACAAAATCAATGTTATCTGTCTTGACCACCAGCAGCGGAGCATCGCTGTAATTGAAAAAGAAATAGTCGTAAGCCTTGTTCAGCAGTTCCAGATAATCAAAATCAATCGGTTTTTCAAAATCCAAATTGCGTTTGCGGATACGCTCCAGCAATGTCGGGGTAGAAGCTTGAAGATAAATGACAAGGTCGGGCTTGGGTATTTCGCTGGAAAGTGTAGCTGCTATTTTTTCATATAGTAACAGCTCGCGTTCATTTAAGTTAACCGAGGCAAAAATAGCATCTTTGGCAAAAAGATAATCCGAGACAATTTTTTGCGCAAACAGATCGCGCATAACAAGCTGTTGCTGCTGCTGGTAGCGGGAAATAAGAAAGTTCAGCTGGCATTGCAGGGCATAGCGCTTTTTGTTTTTGTAAAAATCGGCCAGAAACGGATTTTCAAAAACTTCCTCAGCCATCATTTCTGATTCAAGCTTTTCAGCCAGCATTCTGGCAAACGAAGTTTTACCTACTCCGATTACGCCTTCGATCGCCAGATAATCAGGCTCAGCAACTGACCGGGGCATTTTCTTCTTTCTGTCTGACGAGTTTGAAATCTTCGTCGTTTAAATAATCTTTTAAGCGCTTGTTAGTCAGCGGATGGACCAGCGTCGGGTCAATTTCAATTACCGGTATGAGAGCAAAGGCTCTGTTTAAAAGTTCAGGATGAGGAATGGTCAGTCTCTCAGTATCTACTATTTCAGTATCGTATAATAAAATATCAAGGTCGATTGTGCGCGAGAGCTGTTTCCCTTTGTCGGTTCTGTCGAGTGCCTGTTCAATTTTTTCCAGCGCCGTTAGCAGTTCAATCGATGTAAATTTGGTTTTTACTTTTATGGCCTGGTTTAAAAACGAAGGAGTCCCGCTGGCCATCTGCTGAGCCTTCGACGAATAGACAGAGGAGCTGCCGCAAAGTTTTAATCCGGGGATTTCTTTAATCATGGCCATGGCCGAACTAAGATATTTTTCTCTATCCCCCAGGTTTGAGCCGAGTAGTATGTAGGCTGTGCTGGTCATTTTCAGTTTTCGTTTATCTCTTTTTTGATCAGCTGCTCTGTATTTTTTTGATCTCTGGTTATTTCAATTTCAATGTTATCAATATGACCGGGAATTGGCGGCTTCATCTTTCTGACTCTCAAAGTTACCCGGTAAGCCGGGAAATTGTCAAGCAGTTTGGCGGCAAGTTCGGTAGCCAGAGCTTCGACCAATGAATAGGCTGTACCCTCGACAGTTTCCTTAATAATTCTGTGAACTTCAGCGTAGTCAATTGTATCAGTCAGCTGATCGGTTTGTCCGGACTCGGCTAAGTCGACTGCCAGTTCGCAGTCCACTTCAAACTCCCGCCCGGTCTCTTTCTCTGCCGCGCTGACTCCGTGGTAGCCATAAAAGGACATCTTATTTAAGCGGATTATATCTTTCATAACTATTTGCTGATCTTAAAAAACCGCCGTTTTTTTTCTATCCTTTGACAGGCTTCAACATAACGCTCGCTTGTCTCTGTCAAAGAAAAGCGCAAATAGCCCTCGCCGCTATCACCAAATTCGTTACCGGGCACAGCCATTATCCGGCCCTGCCGGTAGAGCAAATTGGCGGCTCTCAGAGAGCTTTTCCTGCCGCTGATTTTGCACCACAAAAAGGGGACGGACCTCTGGCCAACTTCTTCAAGCCCCAGCAGTTCAGCTAATTTTATTATTTCCCCGTAGTTTTGAGAAATCAGCCGGCGGACTCTTTTAAGAGGTGAATTAGGAAATTGTTTCATGGCGGTTAGTGCCAGGTCTGCGTATAAGTTCAAAACCGGCTGGGGGGAGAGGCGCCCAATCTGCTTCAGGCCGTTTATTATCTCCCGGTTACCCACTACAAATCCAAAGGGCAAAGCCGGCAGTCCAAAAGTATATGAGAAAGAGTATAGTTCGACGCCAACATTCTTTCCACCAGCTATGGACAGAATGGAGAAAGGGTTTAATTCTGACAATGACTGATAGGCGGCATCATTTATGAGGATAATATTTTCTTTGGCAGCCACTCGAATCAGAAAGCTGATATCTTTGGCTGTAAGAGTTGCCCCGGTCGGGTTATGAGGGGAATTTAGAAACATCAGTTTGGCAACTCTTCCGGCTGACGTTTCGAAACTTTCCTTTTGTGGCAGCCAGCTGTTTTTCTCGTTTAACTCGTAGGCAATTGCTTCACCACCGCAGGCTGCCACAGTTCTGCGGTAATGCGGATAGCCCAGGCCCGGTACAAAGGCCAGCTCTCCCCTGTCAATAAATGACAGCCCCAGATTAAGAATAATATTACGGATACCGCTGCCTATATAAACTTCCTTTTCAGGTATTAGCGAGACGTTGTGCCTTTTTTCAAACCAAACAGAGACAGCATCTTTGAGCTGCTGAATTTTCTTGTCAGCGGCAGGCGAGAGGCTTTCGGAATCAAATGTCAGTTCGCTGTCAGTTTCAACGGGCCAGTTAAATCTTGAGAAGTTCAGGATATTGGTTCTCAGGAAAGAGGTTTTGGTCCTTTCCTTGTGCAAAAGAGAAAACAGAGGCGGCGGCAACTGAAACATCCGATTTGCTTTCTCAATAACTACTTTCTTGGTCACCATCAGGTTTTTTCAATTACTTTCTAAAAATTAAGACTATGTCAGGCTCTGACGGAGCTGCTCCAGCCTTTTTAGTTCATCATCAGAAATTCTGTTTACATTGCCCAACTGCCTGGCCATCCAGAGGATTCTGGCAAAATGCTCAACAGTCTCGTGTTTGAAAAATGCCTCTTCAATAGTTCTGCCTACAGTCAGAAGCCCGTGATTTTTGAGCAGGAAAGCGTCATTTTTTTCCAACAAGGGTTCAATAGCTTTGGAAATAGCTCCGGTGCCGGGAGGGGCATATTCTACCAAAGGGATATCTCCGACAAACAGGGCAACTTCGGGCAAGACATTTCTACCCAGTTCAATGCCTGCCACAGCAAAGCTGGTGGCGTAGGCAGGATGGGAATGAAGGCAGCAGCGGATATCAGCACGGTTCTTATAAACAGTAAGATGCATGGCAGTTTCCGAAGAAGGCTGACCGCTGCCGGAAATCAACTCTCCCTCCATGTTCAGTTCTACAAAATCGTCAACTCCCAGCCGCCCTTTGGCCACGCCACTTCTGGTTATCAGCAGCCGGTTTTCATCAATTTTAGCCGAGAGATTGCCGTCGCTGCCGGCCAGCATCCCTTTTTCATATAGCAGACGGCCTGTTTCAATCAGTTCATTTTTGAGTTCATTTGCCTGGCCCATAGATAGGCGTAAATTAGAGCCAGCGGGAGCAAAAGTCAACTTGGGCGATATCCGCTGATGGTAAGGAAAATCAGGCTAAAGCGACGAATTAATTGAATCTAATCGGCTTTAATCTCGTTATAAATATATGTGTGGCAAGAAAGTACAAAAAATAAGGCTTGACAGAAAATAGAATATATAGTAATATACTAGGCTCTACCCTTGGAGGACCATAGTAGTTGGCAGAAACGCATTTCTCTTCCGAAAACAAACCTATAGAAAAACCTAAGAAGGGGTTCAAATCTACCGCTTTGATAGTAGCTTTGGCGGGGATTTTAGTTTTTGTGCTGGTGCTTTCCGGGGAATTTAAAATTCCTCAGAACTCACAGGCACAGTCTCCCACCAACATCTCTGAGACCGGCCTTTTCCCATTAGTTGATAATAACGGCAGAATGGAGTCTCCGTTTGTAGCTGTCGTAGAAGCCGTCAAAAACGCTGTAGTCAACGTCTCGGCCCGTTCTAAGGAACAGCAACGCTTTCACTGGTGGCAGCGAGGGAGCAGGGGTTCGACATCTTCCGGTTCAGGATTTTTCTTCAGAGAAGATGGCTACATATTGACCAATAACCATGTTGTCTCCGGGGCAGATAAAATAACTGTCCGAACTTCAACTGGCTACACTTACGATGCCGAAGTTGTAGGAACTGACCCTCAGACCGACCTGGCAGTTCTTAAAGTAGAGCCCCAGGAAGAAATAGTGATTATTCCCTTTGGAAATTCTGATGATATCAAGGTCGGCGACTGGGCTATTGCTATCGGCAATCCCTTCCCTCAACAGGGGCTGGACAGGACGGTAACAGTAGGAGTGATTTCTGCAAAAGGTCGCAGTAATTTGCGCTTTGGCTCTGAAACGCCTCAGTATCAGGACTATATCCAGACCGATGCTTCTATTAATCCGGGAAATTCCGGGGGGCCGCTCTTGAATCTCAGGGGAGAGGCTATTGGGGTTAATGCTGCAATCTCAAGTCCCACAGGGAGTTCCGTGGGTGTGGGGTTCGCCATTCCGATTGATCTGGCCAGAGCGATTGTACCGGATTTAATTACCAACGGCAAGGCCAGCAGAGGCTGGTTGGGCGTATGGTTTGCTCCATTGACTCAAAGGGAGGCCAAAAGACAGGGGCTGGATGAGGTTAAAGGAGTAATAATAGATTCGGTGTTCATAAACTCTCCTGCTGATGTCGCTGGTATTGAAAGCGGCGACGTAATAGTCGGCTTTAATAACCATCAGGTTGAAAATACCGGTCAGCTTTCGGTATTGGTCTCTACAACCAAATCGGGTCAGGAAGTGCCGATTGATATTATTCGGGATCGTCGCAAGATGACCTTAAATACCGTTGTGGCCGATCGTGCACAGTTTTTGGCCAATGTCCGTTCGCGGACTCAGACTCGGACTCAGGCCACAGACGATTTTAATATCTTGGAATGGAACGGAATGGAAATTATGGAGTTTACACCTGAGATAGCAAGAGCGCTGGAACTGGAGACTGAGCATGATAACGGGATTTATGTGCGCCGGGTATACCCCGGGTCGGCAGCAGACAGAGCTTCGATTTCAAGAGGCACTATAATTCTTCAGGTAGATGAAGTAGTGGTAAGGACGCTAAATGAGATGGAAGACTCTATACAGAGATTAAGGAAGAGTTCCCGGGCGATTGGTCTGATAGTTCAGGAGCCCGATGGAACAATTGCAAGAAAAGTTATTCGGCGATAGCCGGGTTTTTTGTTAATGAGTGATAAAAGAAGCGGAAAGGAATTCCGCAAGTATAAACAATTTAATCTATGGGAAGGAGTTAGAGGGTAAGTGGCAAAACAGTCCCTAAAATATCGCGATGAGGATCGTTCGTTGGACCTTTACTTGCGCGAGATAGGGGAAACACCTCTAATAAACGCTGCCGAGGAAGTCCGTCTGGCCAGACGTATCAAGCAGGGCGATATTAAAGCTCTGGAAAATCTAACCAAGGCCAATCTGCGCTTCGTAGTCTCGGTAGCAAAACAGTACCAGAATCAGGGTTTGTCCCTGGCCGATTTAATCAATGAAGGTAACATAGGACTTATCAAAGCGGCCAAAAGGTTTGACGAAACCCGCGGATTCAAATTTATCAGTTATGCGGTCTGGTGGATAAGACAGGCTATTTTGCAGGCTTTGGCCGAGCAGAGTCGTATTGTTCGTCTGCCGCTGAATCGGGTAGGTACACTTCACAAAATCGGCAAGATGTCCAGCCGGTTGGAGCAATATCTGGGAAGAGTGCCGTCGCCGAATGAAATCGCCAAGGAGCTTGAATTAAGCGAAGGTGAAGTTTCTGATACGTTGAAAATCTCCAACTCGCATCTTTCTCTGGATGCGCCATTCTCTACATCGGAGGATAACTCTCTGATAGATATTCTGGAGGATGAGTTTCAGCCGTCACCGGATGAGTCTTTGTTGTCTCATTCGCTGCGGATTGAAATCGAGAAAGCACTGGATTCGCTGACGCCCCGTGAGGCCGAAGTTATCAATCTTTATTTTGGCTTGAACTCAGAAAAGGCGCTGACACTCGAAGAGATAGGCGCCAGGTTCTCGCTGACTCGTGAGAGAGTGCGCCAGATTAAAGAGAAGGCTATTCGCCGACTTCGTCATGCTTCGCGGAGCCGTTCACTGAGAGCGTATCTGAACTAAGCAGTTCTACAATCAGTAAATTAAAAGCCGCCCCGATAATCCGGGGCGGCTTTTTTTGAGCTTGTTTACTTTGCTATTATGGTCGAAATTACTTCAATGTCTGAACTAGATGGTCGGCAGTATTCATCACAAGACAAAATAGCAATTATTTTTCTCATTCTACTATTTGCAGCAGTTGCATTGAGGACTGCCTGGCTTTGTGACGATGCCTTCATTTCTTTCCGAGTAGTGGATAATTTTGTAAATGGATACGGCTTAGTCTGGAATATTGGTGAACGAGTTCAAGTTTTTACGAATCCGCTTTGGGTACTGGTTATTTCTCTCCTATATTATTTTACCAGCGAGATTTACTTTACCAGCATTTTCCTGTCTATTCTGCTAACTATTATTTCACTAATAGTCATTTCATTTAGAATATCAGGTTCTCTATTGGCGGTTATTCTGGCTATTACCGTACTCACCTTATCTAAAAGCTTTACTGATTATACGACGTCCGGGTTGGAAAATCCTTTAACCTATCTCCTGATAACGCTCTTTTACTGGCAATTCTTAAAATCCCGAAACGTCTTTGAAGATTTCTTGAAGCTCTGCCTCATTGCTTCCCTGATGAGTCTGAATCGAATGGACACGGTTCTTTTCTGCATTCCCGCATTAGCCTACTCGTTTTTGAAAATGCCCTGGAAGAAAGGAATTTATGCAGCGCTTATAGGTTTTTCCCCATTTATTGTCTGGGAGCTAATGGCAGTAATTTATTACGGCTTTGCCTTGCCAAACACGTTCTATGCGAAGTTACAAAACGGAGTCCCGGCTGGCGAGCTCATGGTACAGGGATTTGTTTACTATTTAGATTCTCTAAATTTGGATCCAATAACTTTGTTTACGATTGGATTCGGAATAGTTATTGCGATTTATTCTCGTCGTAACAAGTCTATATTGTTGGCGGCCGGCTTAGTGCTATATTTACTTTATATAGTTAGAATCGGGGGCGACTTTATGAGCGGGCGTTTTTTTGCAGTTCCGCTTTTAGGTTCTGTAATGCTATTTGTAGCGTCAGGATACATTCGCCATCGCAGCCATTTTCTTATTTTCTTGGTTATCTTTATCCTGCTCGGAATATCTGCCCCAAGATCTCCTTTATTCAGCGATAAAAGATATGGACTTGACTTAAAGGAAGCACCTACTGCTCAGGGTATTGTAGACGAGCGCGCTTTCTATTACAGGAACACCGGTTTACTACTAGTCGGGCTGAGAAACGGATTCGAAAATCACAGCTGGTATTCATCAGGTAGAATTTTCGCGCAAAGCGGATCAAAACTTAAGGAGATTTATTCGGTCGGATTGTTTGGTTTTGCAGCAGGTCCGCACGTTCATATCATCGATCTCAATGGTCTGTGCGACCCACTACTGAGCCGATTGCCCGCACAGTTTCTCGAACGATGGCGGATTGGTCACTTCGGGAGAATAAGTCCGAGAGGTTACTCCGAGTCGATTCTCAGCTCAAAGAACTTGATTCAAAATGAATTCCTTTCAGAATATTATGGTATATTGCATAAAATAACGTCCGGCGATATTTTTGAAGGAGAACGAATAGCAGCAATATGGAACTTCAATCTCGGGCGATATGATCACCTGGTTCAAAAATATATGAAGAGTCCATTAGTAGTTAACTACCGCGAAATAAATACGCCCAAAGCAACGGGTACGCTGTGGAATGATGAATCAAATATTGTTCTCGGGCCAAGCGGATTAAAAATTGTATTGGATAGTGTCAGCCATAGTGAACTGATCGAATTTAGCGTTGACAATAATGACATATACAGGATTCAATTGCTTCATGACAGCATTATTGTATATGAAGGATTAATAAAAGCGTACAGAATCCCCGGAGGAGGACTGCGAATAGATACGATTGTAGTCGACCCCGAAGCAGCTTCATTAGGTTACAACGTTCTCACGATACAAGCCGGTGATGGCGATGGCAAATTTAGCGTTGGACACGTCAAAATTATCAATGAAAATGATGGATTGTAAAGATGTATTTCGTCACTAAGATTAACAATACCTTGCTAAGTTGCGAGAGGAGAATTGGAAGATATGGGACGGCGTTACTCGTCGCTTTCTTACTTTTGATACTGGCGGCTATCTATGTCCGTCCGGCACTGGAAACAGTTGTACTCGGTAATGCCTATGCGGAGTTAGCCAGCGACCCCTTTTCTGAAAACCCTAATGTGGTTGGTTTTAGAATTCTAACCCCTTTGATTAGTTACGTACTGGGCTTAAGAGGACAGCTGATAATAGTTACCAATTTGCTTTTTGCATTTGCATTTTTGGCTGCTGTTTATCTTTATTTTAGAAAGGAATTATCCAACCCGACTAAGGCACTATTCGGGACATCGGTATTTGCATTTTCATTAGTAACTCTGACGACGATTTACTATGGGGGCTATTGTGACTCTGCGACCTACTTGATAATTCTTGGTATGTGGATTCTGCGTTCGAATTCGATGGCCTTTTATGTTCTGTTGTTTCTTGGACTGCTTAACCGCGAGTCAATACTTTTTCTGCTGCCCTGGTTTATTTTCTTGGGTGTTTCAGAAGCTGACAGTAAAGTTCGGACAGTAGCCAAGATGCTTCTGGGCTATGGACTGGTATTTGTCCTCTACTACTTATTTAGAACATGGGTGTCATCTTTCAGGCCAGTTTTCTTTGACTTTGAATACTATTTCGGACCACTTTTAGAAAATCCTTTGGCGTACTTTAACAAGTCTTACGGCCACCAGGGGCTGGGCTATTTTACTGTTTTTAAGGCCATGTGGATTTTTGTATTTGCTGCGGTTTTTTCTTTTTGGAATAAGCGTATGATAAGACCAATGATCGAAATATGTCTGATTCTCTTTTTTGTGTGGACGCAGATGTTTATCGCCTGGGATTCATCAAGAATGCTGACCTTGGCTTTTCCGGTGATGCTGATTTCACTATTGCATCTGTTTAAGAATAATCCATATAATTTTCGAAATTGGGGCTATCTGGTCTTATTTTTCAATCTAATTATTCCACAAATGTATACGGCTGCACATGTAATTGAATTCATGAGATCAATTGCTTACATTTCTATGCCCTTGTTTCTTACGGTCGGGAATATGTGGTGAGAAGATCGTTCATACATAGAATATTATCAGAGATTTCGCTGGAGAGAGTCCTTGGTATAATTTATCTAATATTTGGCGCTCTGCTACTATTGTATTCGCATCCAACAAAAGCATTCAGCGAAGATTTGCTCATTACAAACCTGATCTGGCTCGATGCCTGGTCGCTGTCTTTTTTCATGGCGCTGATAACATATTGGAAATGTTCCTCCTCGACCTCCAACAAGTCACTGGTTAGTCTGCTATATCTGTCATTGTATCTGATTGTCGCCAACAATCTAATCCTGGATGGCACTGCTTACTATTTGTATGGTTACAGCGGGGATCAGAAGTTCAGGCAGGCGATGGTGCTTAAGTTTATGACATCTTTCTCACTCTCAGATTTCTATTACAAGGATTTGCCTGCCTTTTATCCGCCGTTGTACTATTACTTACAAGCCATTTTTGCAAAGATATTTTCAATCGAAGCCTACAAAATGGCAAAGATTGGACAGATTCTAATTTTCGCTTTTTTCCCAATAATTTTGTATTACTTCTGGCGTAAAATTGTTTCACCCCTGCAGGCCGTAATTATCACCTTTCTGGCATTTCTATATTGCAACTATAGCAACGCCACTCAATTTTTTTCGCCTCATACATTTCTGGCCTACGCCTTGTTCATTCCCTGGTGGTTTATCTACGTTGATCCTGTCAAAAACCAGCAGAAAACAGCTAAGCATTACTTAGTAGGCGGGCTTATTGGAGCACTGATTTTCTTAACCTACTTCTATGTATTTGCTATTGGTTTCTTTTACATCCTGCTTAAGTTAATTTCCGAAAAGTGGCTCATGTCTAAAAGTCGCATGAAATGGCCGGATATTAAGAACACGGTCTATGTCCTGGGGCTTGCTGCAATATTTAGCGCTGTTTATTGGCTGCCACTGCTGATTTCGATAATAGAAAACGGTGCTGACCGAAGTCGCGGTGGCTGGTATCATATTGGCTATCCGGGTATTAGTTTTCAATTTTTGCAGTTCTCAGTAACAGGAATCGTGTTGCTTGCAGGGATTATTTATCTGCTCAGACGTCTAAACAGACGTTTGAATCGCGGTCTTGCCTTATTTGCGGCTAGTGTCATCATGTTTCACCTGGTTGGCTCTGTATCAGGCGCGTTGGGAGTTTCTCTCAACATTACTAAATCCACAAACATCTTTTTTGTTCAGCTGGCAGCACCGATAATTGGGTTGATGATAGCATCATTTTGCAGACGCGATAGAGCAGGCAGGAGGAAATCTATCATCTCATTCGCTGTTATGTGTGCTGTCCTGTTGATTCTTTTAAATAATGTTAATGGGATTGCCAGATCAGATGGGGCGAAGAGGGCCAGAAGTTCCGTGCCTACCTGGAATACTAATAGAGATGAGATGAAAGACAGAAGCGGAGATGTGTTCTTGCTGGGTGATCCAGCTGTTCCTTCATTCTATCCCGTCTATTCGTTCTTGAATACGAATGAACATTATGCTCATCCGGCGTCAAGATATTTCAGCAGATATTTATTTCTTAATCATTTACAGTTAATCAAAGACCCGTACTTGTTCAATATAGCTTTACGTTACAATAAATTTGACGGGGTCGATTATTTTATGCCATTTAAACGAGATGGCAAGTTTGTTTGTCAGGCATCATTGAGCAATTATCCGAATAGATCCTACTTGAAAAATCTAAAATTCGACCTGTCGGTCGTTGCTGATTCCAATTTATTTTCTAAGCAGCAGGGCGCGCATCTCTACAAAGTTAAAGAGTCCAAAGAACCTGCTAATAATTTCTCTATGTTTGAATCTATACAGAACAGGTTGGATAGCCTGAAGACTTTGACAACGCTAAGAGGCTTGCTCAGCAACTTAAGCATTGAGGGGCAGCGACTAGTAGAAAAGCGTTTGGGTGCAGACTGGTCACAGTGGACAGAAATGAGAATTCCAGAAAACGGACATCAGTATTCAGACAGCGTCACGATGATATCCGGATACATAGTAGAAAATACTGATAGTCTATATTTCTTGTTTTCTTATTTATGCAGAGCTGACTTGAAAAAATCATACAAGATTTATCTTCATATACTTGATAGTACAGGACTAATGCATAATTATGATTTTGTTCCATATAGTTCCACAAGTACCTGGAAAAAGTGGGACGTATTAGTTTGTGGGCAGGCTGTTCCCAAAACTTATGGAGATTTTGAATATTCCACCGGTTTATTTTCTAAAACTTTCAAATTGGGGCAGCCTCATAGAGGCAGGTGGCAGAATTTACAAATACCAGCCGCCAGAGAATAAACCTTCTTGCTTTCGGGCTGATTTGGGGATAGTTTGCGAGCCTATTCAATGATGCCGAAGTGGTGAAATTGGTATACGCGCTGCGTTCAGGGCGCAGTGTTCGCAAGGACATGGGGGTTCGAGTCCCCCCTTCGGCATTTGATTATTTTGGTACTCAAGCGACTAGCTGGGCATTACTCTGATTACATCAGCACTCAGTTCCATTGAATCAATCGGAGTTTCAAAAGAGTAATTCTC